>JBPEXB010000325.1:0-7197 GCA_052032125.1 Acidimicrobiia bacterium | reverse complement strand
AACCCGACATGGACACCGGGTGTCAGCCCGTCGATCGAGTAGCCCACCGCTCCGGTGACGACCTCGGTGAGCGGCCCTCCGAGCTCCAGTTGATCCATCGTCCACCCAGACATCTGGTGAGCCTATCCATGACGGGACGGTCACACGCATGGGCAGCCGGCTGAAGAGGGTGCTTAGGATCGATGCCGATGGAGAACGCCGCTGCGCATGCCCATGCAGTTGCCGAGCCCGAAGCCGACGTGGTTCGTCCCCGTCCGGTGGAGGAGAGCTGAGGGTGTCGTCGTTCGACGCCGAGTTGCGGGAGATCCATCCCAAGAGCCGGGCTGGATGGCGCTCCTGGCTCGAGGAGAACCACGCGACGAGCGACGGCGTGTGGTTGATCTACTACCGCGCCTCGACCGGCAAGCGCCGGCTCAGCTGGGAGGACGCCGTGCGGGAGGCGCTGTGTTTCGGTTGGATCGACAGCAAGGTCAAGCCGATCGATGACGCCCGCTACAAGCAGGTCTTCACGCCGCGCAAGCCTCGGAGCGTCTGGTCGAAGATCAACAAGGAGTACGTCGCAGAGCTCACCGAGGCGGGCCTGATGACCGACGCGGGCGTGCGGGCGGTCGAGATCGCGCAGGAGAACGGCGCCTGGTCCCTCCTCGAGCCGATCGACGACCTCGTCGTTCCCGAGGATTTGGAGTTGGCCCTCCGCAGATCCAAGCGAGCACGGGAGGCCTACGACGCGCTCTCGAACACGGCCAAGCGGGCGGTGCTCTATTCCGTGTACTCGGCCAAACGAGACGACACGCGGGAGCGGCGTGTGGCCCAAGCCGTGGCAGACCTCGAGAGCGACGAGACCGTCGGGTGAAGAGGCCTCGGCGAGCCTATCCGGGATGGGACGGTGCGTCTGGCGAGCCCTCGACGAAGAAGAGGTCTCGATCCGGATAGCAGTACCACCAGTGCTCGTGCGGTTCGAAGGACCGGATGAGCGGATGCTCCGACTGATCATGATGCGCCGTGGCGTGCCGGCGGGGCGAATTGTCACAGCACCCGACGTGGCCGCAGGCCTGGCACAGGCGCAGATGCACCCACTCGTGCTCTCCCGCGGCCAGGCAGTCCTCGCAGCCGGTCGACGAGGGTGTGGGCGGTGAGAGATCGTCGGGCAGGTGGGTGCAGCGCAGCCGCCGCTTGAAGGCGTTCACGAATCGACGGCGACGAGATTGCCGAATCGGTGAAGGGTCCGGCTGACCGCCTGCTCGCGGAGGTAGTGCAGGAGCTCGAGGCGGCCGCTGGCGGTCACCGGAGCATCGACGAGATGGATCTCCGCATCCACCGCCGCCCGCCGAATCACGCCGGGCACGGAGCCGACCATGCGCACTCGCTCCACGCCCAATCCCGCCAGGCGGGCCGCGAACGCCTCATCGGTCTCCGTGGCGGCGTCGGAGAACGTCACCGGGACCCCGCAGTGTGTAGCCGCCGACCGCACCCGGTCGAGCGCTGTTGGATCTGCATCGTGCGACGCCCGCACGCCGATGCGGGCCAGCGGGCGGTAGCGGAACGTGTTCTCCTCGCAGAAGAGCGCCGTCGGGTCGTGGCCGCGGGCGAAATGAGCGTCCCACCAGTGTGCGTCGCTCTGAGAGGCCGCGTCGAGGTCGGTCGTCGGGTGCCACGTCCCGAGCTGCATGACGTAGTTCGGCCCGCCGGCCTTGGCGCCCGGGCCGATGTTCGAGCGCTTCCAGCCGCCGAAGGGTTGGCGCTGCACGATCGCGCCGGTGATGACCCGATTCACGTAGGCGTTGCCGACCTCGACCCGCTCCAGCCACTCCTCCACCTCATCCGGGTCCAGCGTGTGGATGCCTCCCGTCAGGCCATACGGATTGGCGTTCTGCATCTCGATCGCCGCCTCGAGATCCGGCGCCGCCATGATGCCGAGGACCGGGCCGAAGCACTCGGTCTGGTGGAACCACGAGCCAGGTGCGACACCGATCCTGACGCCGGGCCGCCACAGGCTTCCTTCGTCGTCGAGGCGCTCGGGCGGAACCAGCCACTCCTCCCCCGGCTCGAGTGAGGTGAGCGCCCGCTCCAGCTTCCCCTCGACAGGATGGATGGTCGGGCCCACGGTGGTGGCGAGCTCCCACGGGAGCCCGATGACCAGGCTCTGGACCGCGTCGACCAGCTGGCGGCGGAATCGATCCGACTCGTAGACATCCCCGACACAGATCGCCAGCGAGGCCGCCGAGCACTTCTGACCGGAGTGGCCGAAGGCCGAGGCGACGAGGTCAGCCACCGCGAGGTCGAGGTCGGCGTGGGGTGTGATGACCATGGCGTTCTTGCCGGATGTCTCGGCGAACAGGCGCAGGTCGGGCTTCCACCCCTGGAACATCCGGGCGGTCTCGGCGGACCCGGTGAGGATGACGCCGTCGACGGTCGTGACCAGTCGCTTCCCGATGTCCCGCCCCCTGGTGCGGACGAACTGGAGGGCGTCGCGGGGCACGCCGGCCGCCCAGGCGCACTCCGCCACGATCTCTGCACAGCGGGGCGTCTGGCTCGAGGGCTTGAACACGACGGTGTTGCCGGCGGCGAGAGAGGCCAGCACGCCCCCGGCGGGGATGGCCACCGGGAAGTTCCATGGAGGGATGACCGCCATGACGCCCAGCGGCTCGAAGCGAGCATCCTGGACATCGTCGAGCTCGGGCGCCCGATCGCCGTAGTACCGGGCGAAGTCGATGGCTTCGGAGACCTCCGGATCGGCCTGGGCGATCGTCTTGCGTCCTTCGTGCACCATGGCGTTGATGAGGTCGCCCCGCCGTCGTGCCAGTTCGTCCGCCACGGCGTGGAGGGTCTCTCGCCTCCCAGCACCGTCCGTGTGCGGCCAGGTGGACGCTCGGGCGGCGGCGACGGCGGCGTCGACACCGGCCTCGGTGTCGGTCACCGGCGTCTTCGCCTCGACGAAGGGCTGGCGGACCACGTCGACGGCCCAGGCCCGGCTGGACGGCAGAGCCGGATCGGTGTCGGGCTCGTTGATGAACTCCGGCGACCCGGCGGCGACGGCGGCGATGGCTGGCCGGCGCTGGGCGCGTCTCGGCCCGGTCGGCACGACGAGTCGGTCGGCGAGGGCTCGGCGAAACGCCTCGGCCTCGGCTTCGAACGCCGGCGATCCCGGCTCGAGCGAGAAGACCACCCGCATGAAGTTCCCGACCGCGGCGTTCTCCTCGAGACGCCGGAAGAGGTAGCCGATCGCCACGTCGAAGTCGCGGGGCGAGACGATGGGTGTGTAGAGGAGCATGCCGCCCCCTGCATCACGCACCACTCGTGACTGGGCGGGAGCCATCCCCTGCAGCATCTCGAAGTCGAGCCGGTCTCCCACGCCCCGCTGCTCCCCGACCAGGTGCGCCCAGGCGACCTCGAAGAGGTTGTGGCTCGCCACCCCCACTCGCACGCCCTTCATCCGCTCTCGGTCCAGCATCCAGTCGAGGCACCGCTTGAAGTTGGCGTCGACCTCGTGTTTCGTCGCGTAGGGGGCCTGCTCCCAGCCGTGCATGGCGGCCTCCACACGCTCCATGGCGAGGTTGGCGCCCTTGACCAGGCGGATCTTCACCGTCCCGCCCGCCCGTTCGTGGCGCCGGTTGGCCCATGTCACGACCCGCTGGAGCGCCTCGAAGGCGTCGGGAAGGTACGCCTGGAGCACGATGCCGGCGTCGAGCGACTCGAACTCGGCCTCGTCGAGCACCTCGGTGAATGCCTCGATCGTCAGCTCGAGGTCGTGGTATTCCTCCATGTCGAGGTTGACGAAGGTGGGGGGTGAGGAGGCGGCAGCGGCTCGGAAGATCACCCGCAGCCGCTCGGCGACCCGCTCGATGCTCCCGGCCCAGTCCCAGTAGTTCAGCTGCGAGGCGACGGCGGAGAGCTTGACGGACACGTAATCGACGTCGGAGGTGCTCAGCAGACCGATCGTGGCGTCCAGCCTGCGTTGTGCCTCGGCCTCACCGAGCACTGCCTCGCCGAGCAGGTTGACGTTCTGGGCGAAACCGGCCCGGCGACGGGACGCGAGATGGTCGGCCAATGCATCCGGCTCGGCATCGACCACAAGGTGGCCGACCAGGCTCCGCATCCGACGGCGGGCGAGCGGCATGACGACCCCCGGGAGCAGCGGGCCCATGACGGCGCCGATCCGCAGCAGGACACGATCGAGCGGTGAGAGGAACTCGGGGAGCGGGTAGTGGCGGACCAGCGTTCGCAACTGGTGGGCGGCGACCCGGTTCCCGTCCGGCCGAGCGACCCGGTCCACGAACCGCATCGTGAAGGCAACGCCGTCCGGATCCTCGATGAGGTCGTGGAGTGGTCCGGTCTGGGCGCGGTCCTCGGGTGTTTCGACCGATCGAGCGCGGGTCAACCACGACTCGACCAATGCGACGGTCTCGTCGGCCAGCAGGTGCTTCTCCATGTCTCCATGCTGCCAAATCACGGCTGGATTCGGCGGGACCGAAGGACTCGATGATCGATGGGCATGTCGGCCCCACCGCATGTGCTCACCAGATGAAGGCCGGCTGGGTCAGCAGGTAGCGGTCGAAGTCCACATGGGGCCGGTCCGACAGCAGCATCTCGTAGAACGGGAAGATCCGGAAGCCGTGCTCGAGAGCCCAGCCGACCGCATGGGCGGCCTGCGCCGAGACGGCGAAGAAGACCGTCCCGTCACCCCGCTGCGCAGAAGCGTCCACCGTGTGGGCCATGACCGCTGCCAGGTCGGCCGAGTCGAGAACCGCAGCCGGGCCTGCAGAGAGGCCGTTCGACGTGAATGCGTACCCGACGACCTCCCCATCCCGAAGCACCAGATGCCCCGGCCGTTCGGTCAGGAAGAACGCCAGGTCCACCCCTCGGTCGAAGCCGACCGCACCGGCGTCGATGGCTGCCATGGCCTCGAGGTCGGCAGCCGTTGCGGGGCGGAACTCCAGATCGGAGCGAGGCGGTTGGGCAGCGGGCGTTCCGTACAGCGCCATGCCCACGCTCTGGACCGAGACCCCGTATCGGAGGTAGAGGCCGAGTGCCGACGGGTGCTGCGTGGCGATCACCGAACGAGAGACCCCGCGACCCGGTGGGAACGCTCGATCGAGGAGCGCCCTCCCCAGCCCGGCCGACTGGGTGGTCGGATCGACGAAGAAGTGGGTGAGCTGCAGATGACCGGAGCGCTCGATGGAGCGCGCCATGCCGACGATCGAGCCGTCCGGGGCCTCGGCGACCCAATCCTCGGCAGCCGTCTCCTCCAGATGGATCCAGAGCGCCCCCTGCCGGTCCCAGGCGGCGGCCAGGTCGTCCGTGTCATCCGGTCCCACCGAACCCGTCCGGACGAGGTGGTCCCAGATCGACGACCGGAACATGGCGTAGGAAGCGTCACGGTCCTCGGGCGTCGCCCGGCGGATCTCCATGGGCGGGACCCTATCGGGCGCGCCGATGCAGGTGTGTCAGGTGATCGAGGCTGCGTAGATGGCGTCGATGGAGGAGTCGAGCATCCGGTTGAACTCCTCGTCGCTCTGACCCGCCTCGAGGCCCTCACTCAGGGCCCGGCTGAAGCTCGCGACGACCCCGTGGTTGCGAGCCAATCGCTCGTCTGCCTCGTCCCGGCTGTAGCCGCCCGACAGCGCCACGACCCGCAGCACCTTCGGGTGGCTCACCAGCCCGGCGTAGAGGTCGTCCTCGGTCGGGATGGTCAGCTTCAGCATGATCTGGCGGTCCTCGGGAACGGTCTCGAGGTTGCGGAGGATCGCCGCCAGCAGGAGATCCTCGGCCTCCTTCTTGTCCGGGATGTGGATGTCCACCTCGGGTTCGATGATGGGGACGAGCCCCGCCTCGAGGATCTGCTTGCCGATCTCGAACTGCTGGTCGACGACGGCGTCGACGCCCGCGGGATCGGCGGCCTTGATCACCGAGCGCATCTTGGTGCCGAACACGCCCTTGTCGCGGGCCCGGGCCAGGAGGTCGTCCAGGCCGGGGATCGGCTTCATCAGCTGGACGCCGCCGGACTCGTCTGCCAGGCCCTTGTCGACCTTCAGGAACGGAACGACGCCCTTGACCTCCCAGAGGTACTGGGCGGTTCCCATGCCGTGGATCTCGCGATCCATCGTGTTCTCGAAGAGGATGGCTCCGATCAGCCGGTCGCCGTTGAACCCCGGGCTGGTGATGATGCGGGTCCGCATCTCGTGGACGATGTCGAACATCTCGTCGTCGTTGGTGTAAGCGCTCTCATCGATGCCATACGCCCGCAGAGCCTTCGGCGTGCTGCCGCCACTCTGGTCGAGCGCGGCGATGAAGCCGTCGGCGTCCCGCACCTTCTCGAGCTGTGCCTCGTTCATGACCTGTTCCCATCTGTGATTTCGGGGGCAGCTTACGCGCCTCCCGAAGGCCGGGTGATGAGCTGGTCGACCGGCGCGAAGTCGTCACGCAACACCCCCGCGCCGTCGATCCACCTGGCGAGCTCAGCGCCGTGCACGACGATCTCCGACCCGCCCCGCTCCCTCACCGAGCGCCGCAGGGCGTCGAGATCGAGCGGCCCGTCCGAGGCGACGACGACGTAGTTGCCCCCTGCGCCTTCGAAGTAGGACTCCGGAGCGAGCACCGCCACGTTCGCGAAGAGTTCGGCCACCGTGGCCACCTCGGCCCGGGCGAAGCGGTGCGGTGCGTAATCGATCACGTTCATGACGAAGAGGGCGTCATCGGCCATCCGTTCTCGGACGCCGGAGAGGAACTCGCGAGTGGCCAGATGCCACGGCACGACGAACCCGCCGAAGGCATCGGCGAGCACCACGTCAACGGGCCCCTCCACCTCCCCGATCGTCAGGCGGGCATCGCCCACGAGAACCCGGTCGACATCGCCGGGTGCCAGGTCGAGCTGTTGGCGAGCGACCTCCACGAGGCTCCCGTCGACCTCCAGCACCGTGTGGTGGTTGTCGGGATAGCGGTCACGGGCCCAGCGTGGCAGCGTGAAGCCTCCCCCGCCGATCGACAGGAATCGGGCGTCGTCGGTCGGCGCCCACGCCGTCACCACGCCTGCCATCACGTCGATGTACCGGAACTCCAGGTAGGTGGGGTCGACGAGATCGACGTACGAGTGGCGGGCCGTGTCGAGCCACAGCACCCGACCTGTGGGCCGCTCCGGGTCGGTTCGCACGTCGGCGCAGCTGTAGGTCGTCTCGACGTCGCACGGCCCGGTGGCAGCCA
>JBPEXB010000324.1:0-2077 GCA_052032125.1 Acidimicrobiia bacterium | reverse complement strand
TCGGCAGCCGCCTGCCCGACAGCGACGGGGCGATCGGTGAGCTCGGCGTGGTGGTGGCAGTGTCCTCGGCCGAGTTCGCGGCGATGGCCATCGGCGTGACGGTCTCGCTGGCATTGGCGCATGTGGCGCTGGACCGGGTGTGGCCCTCCGGGTGGCGACCGGGCCGCCTCTCTGGATGGCCGATCCTGGGCATCACGGGGCTGCTGGCGCTGGCCTGGGGCCTGGCGATCCCCTATGCGCCGCTGCGGTGGGCAGTGCTCGTGTCGATCCCGCTGTGGGCCTTGGCACGGTCGAATCGTGGGCCGGCCGGCCCCAACCTCTTCCGTTCACTGTCGGGCCGCATCGATGCTCGTGACCTGGTGGCGCTGGCGCCCATACCGCTGGTGGCCTCGGCCATCTACGCCGCCGCCGGCGAACTGGCGTTCCCAGACTCCACGCTGGAGGTGATCCGCTTCTCCCACGTCATGGGCCAGGTCCTGCTGGGCGCAGGCGCACTGGTCTGGGCCGTTCGCCGCTCGCGGCGACCGGTCCCTGAACCGTCGGCGACCTGATACCCCGGGGGCGTACCCTGGCGCCATGGAAGGACTTCCCGACTACGCCGCCATCAACCGCGACCACTGGAACGCCCACGCTCACGAGTGGGTCGAGATGGGCGAGCGGGCTTGGCGATCCGAGGAACCGAGTTGGGGTATGTGGAGCATCCCCGAGTCGGAGCTGCAGCTGTTGCCCGACGACATGGCCGGCATGCGAGCGGTCGAGCTCGGCTGCGGCACCGCCTACATCTCCGCCTGGCTGGCGCGTCGCGGCGCCGAGGTGGTCGGCATCGACCTGTCGGAGGGCCAGCTGGCCACAGCGGCCAGGCTGGCCGAGGACCACGGCGTCGAGCTGGAGCTGATCCACGGCAACGCCGAGGTGATCCCGTTCCCCGACGAGACGTTCGACTTCGCCGTGTCGGAATACGGCGTGGCGATCTGGGCGGACCCGTACGTGTGGGTGCCCGAGGTGTGGCGAGCGCTGAAGCCGGGCGGTGAGTTGGTGATGCTCGGCAACCATCCGTTGTTGACCCTCGTGATGCCGGTCGACGAGGACGTGCCGGTGGGCCGCCAGTTGCTGTCGCCCTACTTCGGCATGCACCGGACCGACTGGGCGGTCGACGGCGACCGCGGTGTCGACTTCAACCTGCCGATCTCGGAGTGGTTTCGGCTGTTCACCTCGACCGGGTTCGACGTGCTCGCCTACCACGAGCTGCAAGCACCACAGGGGGGAGACGAGGTGCGCTTCCTCGTCCCCGCGGATTGGGCGCACGACTACCCGAGCGAACAGATCTGGAAGGTGCGCAAGCGCTGAGCCTGTGACCCCTCGTGTGACCGGTCACAGAACTCCTTCAGCACCCCTGCTGTCCGGCCGACGGATGAGAGGCACGGCCGACCGAAGGATCGCATGCTGGACAACGCCATCGTCGTGGCCAACGGCAAGGGGGGCGTGGGCAAGACCTCACTCGTGGCCAACATGGCCGCCATCGCCGCCCAGTCCGGGTGGAACGTGCTGGCGGTGGATCTCGACGTGCAGGCCAACCTGGGCATGGACCTCGGCTACGGGCCGGCCGGTCGTGGAGACGACGGCGAGAGCCTGGCCGCCGCGCTCGGCGCAGCGCTGTCCGCCGCTCCCCGCATGCCGGTGCGACCGCTGCGCTCCGTCCGTCCCAACCTCGACGTCATCCCGGCCGGTCGACACACCGCCCGCCTGTCGGAGGTGGCCGCCGCCGCCGTCGCGTATCGGCCCAACTCGGTCTCGGCGCTCCACCAGGTCCTCGAGCCGGTCGCCTCGGACTACGACCTGATCGTGATCGACACACCCCCGTCCGGCACGAGCGTGCTCGCCCGCCACGGCCTGGCCGCCGCCACCGGCCTCGTCGTCCCGATCCGCGCCGACGCCGCCTCGCTCGACGGCGTCGAGTTGCTCTCCGATCAGGTCGGGGAGATACGGCGCAGCGGCATCAATCCCGAGCTCGAGCTGATCGGCATCGTGATGTTCGACTACGCCACCAACGAGACTGCCATCCGCACCGACACCGAAG
>JBPEXB010000323.1:0-2284 GCA_052032125.1 Acidimicrobiia bacterium | reverse complement strand
TGGGTTTCTCCCCCCGGAGGGGGGAGTGGTTCGGCCGAAAGGCCGAAGCGAGGGGGGACACACCGCAACGCGCCATCGCGCCCCCTCCGCTCTCGCCTACCGGCGAGACCACCTCCCCCTGCGGGGGAGGAGACAGATCGGCCGCTGGCCGCTGGCGGCTACTCGCGCAGGCGGGCGATCGCTTTCATCTCGATGAGGAGGTCGGGATGGGGCAGCGCGGCGACGGCCACGGTGGTCCGGGCGGGGCCGCCGTCGGCGAACACCTCGCCATAGACCTCGTTGTATCCGCCGAAGTCGTCCATGTCGACGAGAAACGTCGTCAGGTCCACCAGATCGGTCAGGTCGAGATCGACGTCGGCGAGGATGCTCTCCAGGTTGGCGAGCAGCGCCCTCGTCTGGATGCGGATGTCGAGCTCCACCGTCCCGTCCTCGCCGACCAGGGCTCCAGGGATGGAGTCGTCGGGCTGGCGGGCCGAGGTACCGGACACGAAGACGAGCGGGGGCGACATCACGTAGTGCGGGTAGGCGCCGAGCGGGGCCGCCCGTCCAGCCACGACACGCCGCCTGGGCTCCACGGGAGCGACCTCCGTCTCGATGGGACTTCCGGCCCCTCCACGGGCCGCTGCCACGGACCATACTTGCGAGGAGATTCCCGCCGAGAGGAGCAGTGGTATGGCAGACCTCCTGGTGCCGTTCAACTTCAAGCAATGGATCGAGGACCATCGAGACATGCTGAAACCGCCGGTCGGCGCCAAGCAGGTGTGGGACGAGTCCGATGACTACGTGATCATCGTGGTGGGCGGCCCCAACGACCGGCCTGACTTCCACATCAACGAGACCGAGGAGTTCTTCTACCAACTCGAGGGCGACATGGTCCTCAAGGTCAAGGACGACGACGGCATCCGCGACATCACCATCCGCGAGGGCGACGTGTTCCTGCTCCCGGGCAACACCATCCACTCGCCGCGTCGCCCGGCCAACACGGTCGGCATGGTGGTCGAGCGCAAACGCGACGCCCATCACATCGACCAGGTGCTGTGGTTCTGCGACAACTGCGGCTCCGAGCTGCATCGTGAGACGATGCACGTCACCGACCTGGCCGGGCAGCTCAAGCCGCTCATCGAGGCGTTCTACGCCTCAGAGGAACAGCGGACCTGCGACGTGTGCGGCGAGGTCATGGCGGTGCCCGATTGACGGAGGGCTCGAAGCCACTCGTCGTCGACATCCACACGCACATCCTCCCCGCTGAGATCCCCGACTGGCGCGAGGAGTTCGGCTACGGCGACTTCGTCACGATGCGCCACGAGCCGCACACCTCGGTCATGTACCAGGGCGGCGAGTTCTTCCGCCGCGTCGATCGGCGTCTCTTCGACCTCGAGACCCGGCTGGCGGACTGTGACGCCGCCGGCGTCGACATTCAGGTGCTGTCGACCGTGCCGGTCATGTTCAGCTATTGGGCCAAACCAGAGCACGGTCTGGCCGTGGCCAGGTTCCTCAACGACCACCTCGCCGCCACGGTGGCCGCCCACCCGACCCGCTTCGTGGGCCTCGGCACGATCCCGCTCCAGGACCCCGAGGCAGGCGCCGCCGAGCTGGCACGCTGCGTGAACGAGCTCGGCCTGGCGGGCGTCGAGATCGGCACGCACTGCGGCCCGACCAACCTGAACGCCCCCGAGCTCTATGGCATCTTCGAAGCGGCCGCCGATCTCGGCGCCGCCGTGTTCGTGCATCCGTGGGACATGATGGCGATGGACGAGATGCCCGAGTTCTGGCTCCCGTGGCTGGTGGGCATGCCCGCCGAATCCGCCAGGGCCATCTGCTCCATGATGCTCGGCGGCGTGTTCGAGCGGCTCCCGGCTCTCCGGGTCGCCTTCGCGCACGGCGGAGGGTCGTTCCCGGGCACCTTCGGGCGCATCCAGCATGGCTTCGACGTCCGCCCCGACCTGGTGGCCACGAGCACCGCCCTGACACCGCGCCAGCAGCTCGGCCGGTTCTGGGTCGATTCGATCGTGCACGACCGGCGGGCGCTGGAGTTCCTCATCGACCTGATCGGCGCCGAGCGGGTGTGCCTCGGCACCGACTTCCCATTCCCGCTCGGCGAACTGGAGCCGGGCGCACTGGTCCGCAGCATCGAGGCGGACCCGAACACGACCCGGCGCCTCCTGTCCGGCAACGCGCTGGAGTGGCTGGGGATCGAGGAACCACCGGGTGTTTGAGACCGGCGCCGCCTTCGCCGCTCGCCTCGACGAGACGGACGACCTCCGTCACCTGCGGAACGAGTTCC
>JBPEXB010000322.1:0-23993 GCA_052032125.1 Acidimicrobiia bacterium | reverse complement strand
GTTCGGCAAGCACCGCGATCGGATCAAGGGCGGGCACGAGCTCGCCTGGCCCCGCAAGACCGCCGGTATTCGAGGCAACGGCGAGCCGGTCATCACCGACGGTCCGTTCCTGGAGACCAAGGAAGTCCTCGGAGGGGTCATCCTGATCGAGGCCGACAGCCTCGAGGAGGCGGCCGAGATCGCCGCCGAGTGGCCGTCACTGGCCAACGAGGGCGCCGCCGTCGAGGTGGTGCCGCCGCAGGTTCGCGACTAGCCGGCACTCCGACGGTAGAGCCGCACCGACAGCGGCACGAACACCACCAGGATCGCCAGCACCCACAGCAAGGCGGCGGTCACGTCGCCCGCGGTGGGCCCGCCCAGTGTCAGCGCCCGCAGGGCGTCCACGAAGCGGGTGACCGGCTGGTTGCGGGCGAAGGTCGCCAGCCAGTCCGGCATGGTCTCGACCGGGACGAACGCCGACGAGGCGAACACGAACGGGAAGATCGGGATGAAAGATGCCGCCTGCGCCGCTTCCGGCGTCTTGGCGGCCAGACCGATCGAGGCCGAGATCCACGAGAAGGCGAACCCCACGAGCAGCGTCAGCAGGATCATCGAGATCGCCGCCAGGAGACCGGCCTGGAAGCGGAAGCCGATGAGGTAGCCGACCAGCGTCATCAGCAGCACGACGAACACGTTGCGCACCACGTCGCCGAGCGTCCGGCCCGCCAGCACGGCCGAGCGGGCGATCGGGAGCGAGCGGAAGCGGTCGATGATCCCCGCCTGGAGGTCCTCGGTGAGCCCGATCGAGGTGTTGGTCGCCCCGAAGACGGACGTCTGCACGAAGATGCCGGGGATCAGGAAGTCGATGTAGTTGACACCCGGGATCTGGATCGCCCCGCCGAAGACGTAGGCGAACAGCAGCACGAACATGACCGGCTGGATCGTCGAGAACACCAGGAGCTGGGGGATGCGGATGATCCGCAGCACGTTGCGCTTGGTGAGGATGGCGGCGTGGCGAACCGTGAGCGCCGGGCCGATGCGGCTGAAGGTGGGGGTGTGGGTGGTCATCGGCGGCTCCTCGCCCGTCCGGTCGGTGTCCGCTCTGCCTCTGCCTCGGCCTGCTCGGCAGAGCGGCCGGTGAGCGTCAGGAACACGTCGTCGAGCGTGGGCCGGCGGAGCTGGAGGTCGGCCACCTCGATGCCCTCGTCCTCGAGCATGCGCAGCGCACCCATCACCGCCGACGTATCGCTGCCCACCGTGATGTGGACCTGGCCCGTGATCGGATCGTCGGTGGCGTCCTCCCCGAACTGCTCCATGATCGACCGGGCAGCCGCCAGCTGGGCGCGGTCGGCCACGACGATCTCGAGCACGTCCCCGCCGAGCTGGTCCTTGAGGTCGTCGGCCGTGCCTTCCGAGATCACCTTGCCGCGATCGATCACCGCCAGCTTGGCGGCGAGGCGGTCGGCCTCCTCCAGGTACTGGGTGGTCAGGAGCAGCGTCGTGCCCTCGCTGACCAGCTCCTCGATGATCTCCCACAGCTCGAGGCGGCTGCGCGGGTCGAGGCCGGTGGTGGGCTCGTCCATGATCATCACGTCGGGCCGTCCGACCAGGCTGGCCGCCAGGTCGAGCCGGCGCCGCATGCCTCCCGAGTACGTGTTCACGGGGCGCCGGGACGCATCGGCCAGGCCGATCCGCTCCAGCACCTCTTCGGCTCGCTGCCGTGCCTCTCGGGTGGGCAGGTTGTAGAGCCGTCCGATCATCTCGACGTTCTCGTAGCCGGTCAGCGCCTCGTCGACGGCCGCGTACTGTCCTGCCAGGCCGATGCGGCTGCGCAGTGCCACGGCGTCGCGGACGGTGTCGAGGCCGAGCACGCTCGCCCGGCCCTTGTCCGGCCTGAGCAGCGTGGCCAGGATGCGGACCAGCGTCGTCTTCCCGGCACCGTTCGGGCCCAGCAGCCCGAAGACCTTGCCCTCCTCGATCCGCAGATCGACGTCGACCAGGGCGTGGACCTCACCGAACGACTTGCTGATGCCCTCGACGACGATGGCGGACATGGCGGAATCTCCCTGAGCAGATGCGAGCGGCACACCTTAGGACCACCGATCCCGGCCCGGAGACGCGCCGGGTCCGGATCGGTGCAGGGTGGCCTCCACTATCGTGGCGGCGCGCATCGAGGAGTAGACCCATGGCCGAAGGCACCGCCGAGCAGCCATCCGACCAGCCGCCCACCGAGCCCATCGTCGTCGAGTCGACGGCGATCGAGGTGGCGGCTCCAGAGACGATCGAGCAGCCGGCCAAGCTGCTGAGGATCGCCTCCATGACCCGCTCGATGCTCGACGAGGCCCGCCAGGCCAAGCTCGACGAGAACGGGCGCTCGCACCTGCGGGCCATCCACGAGGCGTCGGTCGAGCAGCTGCGAAGTGTGCTCACCGAGGAGCTGCGGGAGGAGCTCTCCCAGGTGTTCCTGCCGCTCGAGTCCGAGGTGCCGACCCAGGCCGAGCTGCGCATCGCCCAGGCCCAGCTCATCGGCTGGCTGGAAGGCCTGTTCAACGGGATCCAGGCGGCGATCATGACGCAGCAGATGGCGGCCCAAGCACAACTCCAGCAGATGCGGACCCGTCAGATCCCGGCCGAGGAGTCCGACGAGTCCGGCGGCGGCTTGTATCTCTGATTGAACCTCGCTCCGGGCGGGTAGGGCCTCGCCGGAACAGACATCACGGTCGAGACAGGGAGACCTCCACATGGTCAAGTGGCGCCGCCTCGAGCGGAGCAGCAACGTGCAGGACCGGCGCGGTCGGGGACCCGCCGTGGCCGGCGGGGTCGGCGGGCTGGGGCTGATCGGCTTGCTGCTGGTGCTGTTCCTCGGAGGTGGCGAGGGGAGCGGCCTGGAGGACATTCTCGGCCAGCTCCAGCAGGCCCAGCCGGTGAACACGGTCGCTCAAACGCTTCCCAACACGCCGCCCGACGAGGATGCCGAGTTCGTCAGCGCCATCCTCGGCACCACCGAGACGCTCTGGCAGGAGATCTTCGCCTCCGCCGACCTGACCTACGAGCCCGCCGACCTGGTGCTGTTCACCGGTTCGACCACCTCCGCGTGTGGCGGGGCGACCTCGGCGGTCGGCCCCCACTACTGCTCGCTCGACCAGACGATCTACATCGACCTCAGCTTCTTCGAGCAGCTGCAGCAGCGCTTCGGCGCCCAGGGAGGCGACTTCGCCGAGGCGTACGTGATCGCCCACGAGGTCGCTCACCACGTCCAGAACCTGATCGGGGTGTCCGACCAGGTGCGCCAGCTCAGCGCCCAGGATCCGTCGCGACGCAACGAGCTGTCGATCAGCCTCGAGCTGCAAGCCGATTGCTACGCAGGCGTCTGGGCCAACAGCCTCTTCCAGCGCGAGAACGTGCTCGAGCCCGGTGACATCGAAGAGGGCCTCGACGCGGCGGCGGCGGTCGGCGACGATCGCATCCAGGAGTCGGTGACCGGCCGCATCGACCCGGAGTCCTGGACCCACGGCTCGTCCGAGCAGCGAGTCCAGTGGTTCACCACCGGCTACGAGACGGGCGACCCCAACGCTTGCAACACCTTCAGTTGAGCCGTCGGCTCGCCTGAGCCCGTCCGGCCCGGCTCAAGGTTTGCCGCACGGCTGCCGTTGGTTTTTGGTGCCCCGAAGGGAGTGCGGCGCATGAAGTCCCGAGTGTCACGTCAGTCGCAGATCCTGCCTGCCCTGGTCCGATTCATGGTGATCCTGTTGGTGGTCGTCGGGTTGGGCCTGTACGGCGGGGGCGGGTGGTTCTTCTCCGACGAGATCAAGGCCGACGTGCTCGACGTCGACCCGTGGGAGGGCGGACCGAACGTGCGGGTGACGGCCGCCAGCCCCGAGACGATCGCGCTGGACGCCGCCGACGACGCCACGGTGCGCGATGACGGCTGGTACGGGGTGACCTGGGATGACGGCGCCGGTCTGGCAGGGCCGATCGTCGAGTCCGTGGGCAGCAGCGTCGTCCGGGAGTTCGTGCCGCTGACCGGCGACACGCTGACCACGGGCGACATCGTCGACTTCGATCCCTGGGTGTGGGTCGATCCCGAGCAAGGACTCGGCCTGGCGTTCACGGAGGTCGTCTACGAGAGCCCGCTGGGCGAGATGATGGCCTGGGAGATCGCCGGCGAGTCGGACGACTGGCTGATCACCGTCCACGGCAAGGGGGCCGACAAGCGTGAGGGCCTTCGCCTCGCCTCGATCGCCAACGGCCTCGGTCTGAACGTGCTGCTCATCGACTACCGCAACGACCCCGGCAACCCGGCGGACCCGTCGGGCTCCTACCAGTACGGCCTGACCGAGTGGGAGGACCTCGAAGGGGCGGTCCGCTACGTCGGGTCGCGCCGCGCCGACGAGGTGACCGTCGCCGGCATGTCGACCGGCGCGGCGATCGCCTTCTCGTTCCTCTACCAGTCGACGCTGGCCCAGGAGGTCGACCGACTGATCCTCGACGCCCCCAACCTGGTGATGGAGCAGACGATCCGCCACGGCGCCGAGCAGCGAGACCTGCCGGTGGTGGGCCTGCCGGTGCCCGACTCGCTGGCCACCGCCGCCATGTGGCTCGCCGAGCGCCGCTTCGACATCGAGTTCGCAGCGTGGAACTACCTCGACGACCGGGTCGAGCTCCTCGACGTGCCGATCCTGGCGATCCACGGCGTGAGGGACGCCACCGTGCCGCTGTCCGTGTCGGCCGACCTGGCCGTCGCCCGCCCCGACCTCGTTCGCTACGAGGAGTTCCCCGACGCCGACCACGTGGCGTCGTGGAATCGTGACCGAGAGCGATACACCGAAGTCGTCACGACGTTCCTGACCGGCGAGGTGGCCGACGAGGGTTAGAGTGCCGTCCGATGGCGGCGCCCGACTTCACCCTGCTCGACCAGTCCGAAACCCCGTTCACGCTCTCCGACCACCTCGACGCCGGGGCGCTGCTGCTCTTCATGCGCGGCGATTGGTGATCGTATTGCCACGGGCAGCTGGTCAGCGTCGCCCTTCGCCATCAGGAGTTCCTCGACGCCGGCGTGCGGATCGTCGCCATCGACGTGGACTCGCCCGGCCAGCACGCGGCCATGGTCGCCAAGCTCGACCTGCCGTTCCCGTTCCTCTCCGACCCTGATCGGTCGCTGGCGATCGAGCCGTACGGCGTCGCCGACCCGAAGGACCCCCGCACGATCGCCATCCCGACCGCCGTGCTGCTGTCACCCGACGGTGAGGAGCGGTACCGGCGGGCATCGACCGACTTCGCGGACCGCCCGACCGAGGACGAGTTGCTCGACCAGGCCAAGGCCCTCGAGTTGCCGGCCACGACGCAGGATCCGCCGAGGCCCGGCACCCCGGATCCCGGCCGGTCTGCCGTCGACATCACCCAGCTGCCGCCGTATTACCGCGGGGCCAAGTTCGCCGCCATCGCCGTGAGCCGGCGCTTCCCGGAGACCAAGGAGACCTCGAAGGCCTACGGGGCGCAGATGGACCGGTACATCGAGGCGATCGGCACCCGTATCGCGTGACGGCGGCGACGACGAACGCCCTCCGGCAGCTTGCCGAGGCAGGCGTGGCGTACGAGGTTCTCACCTACGACCTGGCCGACGACGAGTTCTCCGCCGAGGCGGTCGCCGACCAGGTCGGGCTCCCGCACGACCAGGTGTTCAAGACACTCGTGGTGCTGGCCGACGACCGCCCCGTGCTGGCCGTGGTGCCCGCCGGCGCCGCGCTGGACCTCAAGCGCCTGGCCGCCCACGCCGGCGCCAGGCGAGCCGTCCTTGCCCCGCTGAGTGACGTGCAGCGGCTGACGGGATACCCGCGGGGAGCCGTGACGGCGCTCGGTGACCGGCGTCATCCCGTGGTGATCGACGAGATCGCCTCGGTCCACGACCGCATCGCCGTGTCGGCCGGGGCCAAGGGCCTGCAGGTGCTGCTCGGCCTCGACGACTACCTCGAGGTCACCGGCGGGGAGCTGGCCGACATCTGCAGGTGACGGTTCCTAGCCTTCATCCGGGTGGGAGGTAGGAGCCGATGATCCGGAACACGCAGCACAGCCGGCGCTCTACCGCCGCGGCCCGATGACCCTGTTCCTCCTGTTCCTGGCCGGTATCGGGGCCGGGTTCATCAATGCGGTGGCGGGAGGGGGCTCGGCGCTCACCATCCCGATCCTCACCGAGCTGGTGGGGGCCAGCGTCGCCAACGGCACCAACCGGGTGGCGATCCTCATCGCCAACCTGGCGGCCATCGCCGGGTTCGAGCGGGACAAGAAGGTCCCGTGGATGCAGGTACGCGGCCTGGTCCCCTTCGTGCTGGTGGGTGCGGGGGCGGGGGCCTGGGCGGCGAGTCAGCTGTCGGCCGAGGCGATGCAACGGGTGTTCGCCGGCGTGCTGATCCTGGTCGCCGTCTCGGTGCTGCTGCGACCGAACCGCTGGCTCGAAGAGGCCGAGCCCAAGCTGGGGAAGAGCAGCACCCGGCTGGTGTTCCTCGGCATCGGGTTCTACGGAGGCTTCGTGCAGGCCGGCGTGGGCTTCATCCTGCTGGCAGGGCTGGTGTTCGGCGCGGGCCTGGACCTGGTGAGGGGCAACGCCGCCAAGGTGGCGCTGATCGCCTCCTACACCTGGCTCGCCCTGCTGGTCTTCCTTCTCGCCGGCCAGGTCGATGTGGGCCTCGGGCTGGTGCTGGCGGCGGGGAACTCGTCGGGTGCCTATCTGGCGGCCCGGCTGGCGGTCCGCCACGGCGCAGGGTGGGTGCGCTGGATCCTGGTCGTGGCAGCGGTCGGTGCCGCCGTCCGGATGGCGACCGCCTAGCCGGCGTCGGGGGAGTGTCGCTCCTCGGGCGGTGGGCGGAAGACCTCGCGCACCGGGGCGTCGGCGAAGCGCTCGGCGATGGCGTCCTCGCGCGCCGCGTGGCGCCAGGCGAGGAACGGGTCCCGAAGGGCGATCGCCAGGCCGGACAGGCCGACCAGGAGCCCCACGAACCACACCATCCCGGCCAGACCGTCTGCCAGGTGCAGGGCGTCCCAGCGGCCGAGCAGGAACCACCAGTCGTGGGTGCCGCCGATCAGCGGCAGGAATCGGGTCGGTGCGTCGGCGATGTAGACCGACGTGTTCTGGAACGAGGTAGCTCCCCACCCCAACATCAGCCCGGCGGCGGCCGCGTCTCGGGTCTTGAGCCAGAAATACGTGGCCAGCCCGAGCGGCACCGCCATCTGGGTGGCGGATCCGGCCAGGAAGTGCACCACGGTGCCGAGGGGGATCGCCAGCATGTGGCCCAACTCGTGGAACCCGAGGTCCACGTACGACAGCAACGGGATGTGAGCGTCGAACACGAAGGCGCGCACGAGCAGCGCCGCCACGGCTGCAGCGGCCAGGAACGGGCGCCGGTGGGTGCGCAGCCAGGCCATGAGGTCGTATCGGCGCCTCCGCCGGCGCGCTGCAGCAGCGTTCCTGGCTCGTCGATCTGGTGTAGGGGTAGGGGTCCGGGCGGCGGTACCATCGTCAGCAGGGAGGCCAGGCCACCATGACTTCGATCGCGCCAGGGATGCAGCGTGCCGTGCGGACATTCGCCCGGTCCGGCGTGCTGCTGCTCGTCTTGCTGGCGGCGCTGCTGCTGCTGGCCGGCAGGGCGGTGTCAGGCACCTTCACGCACTATCCGGACCTGATCGCCCAGGCCCCTGGCGCCGGGCACCTGGAGGTCGACGTGTGGCCGACCGGCAACCCGGCCGACCCCACCGACTGTCTCACCGCCGCCACCGGCGATTGCCGGCTGCTGCTCCAGTTCGACGCCTACGTGAGCAACTTCGGCGACGGCCCGCTGCACATCGAGGGCAACCCGCAGCTGAGTGGGCTGGGGCCCGATCAGGTCGCGCAGAAGATCCTCGACGACGGCGACAACGAGGTTGCCTCCTTCCCGCTTCGCACGCCCGGCGACACCCCCGGCGACGACACCGACACCGTCATCCAGTACGAGACCACTGACGACCACAACCACTTCCACTTCATGCAGATCATGGAGTACTCGCTGTGGGACGAGACCCAGACCGCGCAGGTGACGAAGGCGGAGAAGGTCGGCTTCTGCCTCTTCGATTCCACCAAGCTCAACTCCGTGCCGGGACCCGCCAACCCCGTCTATGCGGGAGGTGGCAACTTCTGCCAGACCGGCAACCCCACTGCCACCGACGTGCAGATGGGCACCTCCGAGGACTGGCGCGACGACTACGGGTTCACGATCAAGCTGCAGTGGGTCGACGTCACCGACGTGGCCCCCGGCCGGTACTACCTGGCGGCCCGGCCCGATCCCGAGGACTTCGTGGCCGAGATGGATGAAACGAACAACGGGCATGCCTTCCGCACCGATGCGACGGTGATCCCCGGCCACGTCGCCCAGGATCAGGCGATCGAGGTGTCCATCCCCGAGGACATCACGCTCGACATCGAGACCTACACGACCGAGATCGACGAGAACCCCGTCGACGGCGCATCGACCCTGGTCACTTACCCAAAGGGCACCCGGGAGCTCACGATCGAGTCCCTGCCCGCCAACGGCACCCTGACCCAGGACGGCGTGGCGCTGACGGTCGGTGCCCCGTTCACCGACACCACCGTGACCTACACGCCCGACGACGGCTACTTCGGGCCCGACGCCTTCACCTTCAGCGCCGCCGACTCGGCCTCGCCCTATCCGATCAACCCGGTGGTCGCCACGGTCTCCATCGACGTGGTCGTCAACACGCCTCCGGTGATCGTCAGCCCCGGCGACCAGACCGACGACACCGGAGACCTCGTCGGGGTGGGGATCTCGGTGTCCGACGCCGACGGGCACTCGGTGACGCTCACGGCCGAAGGTCTGCCGCCAGGTGTCTCGGTCAGCGGCACGCTGCTCACCGGCACGCCGCTGATCCCCGGCACCTACGCCGTCACGCTCACCGCCGACGACGACAACGGCGGAACCGACACGGCCGCCTTCACGTGGACGATCGGGGGCGAGCTGGTGACGCCGTTCGGCGACGTGGGGCCGAACCACATCTTCGCCGAGGACATCACCTGGATGTACGCCCTCGGCATCAGCCTCGGCTGCGGCGACGGCAGCGACTTCTGTCCGCAGGAGCCGGTGTCACGCGAGCAGATCGCCTCGTTCCTGGCGAGAGCGTTCGAGCTCACCGACGGGGTGGGGGCAGACCACTTCCGGGACGACAACGGGTCGGTGCACGAGGACAACATCGACGCGCTCTTCACGGCCGGGGTGACCAATGGGTGTGACGCCGCCGATCCGACCCTGTTCTGCCCGACCGACAGCTTGTCCCGTGCGCAGTTCGCGTCGTTGCTGGTCAGGGCGCTCGAGAGCCTGATGGGTGCGGACTACAGCGCCGGCGCCGGGCTCGACTATTTCACCGACGACGACGGCTCGGTGCACGAGATCAACATCGACAAGCTCCGCTACGCCGACGTGACCCAGGGGTGCCAGGCCGGCTTGTTCTGCCCGGCGGCGACCCTCACCCGTGGTCAGCTGGCGGCACTGCTGTACCGGGCGCTGGGCTGACGGCCACCGGCCGGGCTCGGAACCACCGACGCAGCGCCCACAACGCCAGGCCAAGGGCCACCGCCGCGAACGCAGCGCTGAGCACGGTCGTGCTGCGGAACGCCGCCGCCTCGGTCTCGGCCACGGACTGGCCCGGGACCACGTCGTCCACCTGCGCCGCCCAGTAGGTGACGAGGACGGCGAAGCCCACGATCTGGCCCATCAACCGGTTGAGGCCCAGCATGCCGCCCGCCACCCCGAGTTGGTCGGGTGAGACCGAGCCCATGATGGCGCTGTTGTTGGGTGACTGGAAGATGCCCATGCCCAGCCCGATGGGGGCGACCAGCAGGGCGAACTGGAGGCCAGTCGTCTCGACGCCGACGAACTGGGTGAGGCCATAGGCGATGACCAGCACGACGAGCCCGATGACCGTCACGGGCCGCGGTCCGAACCGATCGGCCGCCCGGCCCGAGAACGGGGCGATGACGCCGAGAGCGATCGGCGAGGCGGCCAGGATCAGGCCCACCTGACGCACCTCGAACCCGAGCGTGTCGGTGAGGAAGAACGGACCGGCGGTGGTCACGGCTCGGATCGCCACGAACGACAGGAACCCGGTCGCCAGCCCGATCGCGAAGTCGACGTTGCGGAACATCGAGAGATCGACCATCGGGTCCTCGACCCGTCGCTCGGCCAAGACGAACAGCACGAGGAGCGCGAGGCCGGACACCAGCATGACGATCAGGTGAGGCTGGGTGAAACCTTGCTCCTGCCCGAGCGACAGGGCCAGCAAGATCGCCAGCAAGGAGACGAGAAAGAGACCGGCGCCGAGGTAGTCGAAGCGCTGCTCGCCGGGAGGCGGCGTGTCGGGGACGAAGCGCATCGCCATGATCGTCCCGAGGATGCCGACCGGCAGGTTCACGAAGAAGATCCAGCGCCAGGACAGGTCCTGCAGGATCAGCCCGCCCAGAGTCGGCCCGGTGACGATGCCGACCGAGACCATCGCCCCGATGATGCCGAGCGCCTTGCCGCGCTCGGTCGACGGGAATGCCTCGGTGACGATGGCCACCCCCAGCGACAGGATCATCGCCGCGCCGACCGCCTGCACGACCCGCCAGCCGATCAGGACGCCGATGTTGGGCGACAGGCCCGCCAGCACGGAGGCGCCGGTGAACACGCCGAACCCGATCGTGTAGATCTTCTTCTTGCCGACCATGTCCCCGATGCGCCCCACCGAGACGCTGAGTGTCGCCCAGGTCAGCAGGTAGGCGAGCACCACCCACTGGACGAGCGAGAAGGAGGCGTCGAACTCCTCGACGAAGGTGGGGAGGGCGATGTTGACGATCGACCCGTCGATCGTCGCCAGGAAGACGGCCATCGCGATGGACGCCATGACGTACCACTTGCGGGAGTAGTCGGCGGCGCCGGCGGCCGGGGGGCCGGGCTCAGCGCCCAAGGAGGTCTCCGGAGGGCGGAGACGAAGGCGCTACTTGTAGCGCCACACGATACGACCGCGGCTCGGGTCGTACGCGGAGAGCTCCAGGTCCACGCGATCGCCTGGAAGGATGCGGATGAAACGCCCGCGTCGCATCTTGCCGGATGCGCGGGCGAGCACCTCGAGGCCCCCGTCGATCTCGACCCTGAACATGGCGTTCGGCAGGGTCTCGACGACGTTGCCTTGCACTCGAAGGACGTCCTCTTTTGCCAAGTATGTGCTCCTCGGATTCGGTGTCGGCCGGCCGGGTTTGGCCCGGTGGCCCCTCTGAGCGTACCGCACGCGCGGTTCAACCCGCAGATCGCGATCCGCCGCTCAGCCGAACGAAGGGGAGGGTGCGGTTATTCCGGTGTGGCGGCGTCGGCCCGCTCCTGGAGCACCGCCCGGACATGCCCGATGTCGGCCTCGCAGGTCTTCGACGCTCGCCAGTAGCAGTACCCGGTCGGGACGAAGAAGACCATGAAGATCGTCAGGCCGACGGCGAAGTTGGTCGGCTCGGCGAACCGCCGACTCAGCAGCGAGGCGGCGAAGCCGGTGAGGCCGTTCCCGATGGAGCGCCCGACGCCGTTGGACAGGTTGCCGAGACCGAAGATGGTGCCTCGGTGCTCCGGCAGGTTGACGTCGGAGATCAGGGCGAACCAGTTGGGTGAGTCGGCCGACGTCAGCGTCACGGCGGCCAGCGACAGCAGGAAGGCGGCGGCCACGAACGGGTTGGTCACGATGCTCGAGAACGTCGCACCGACGATCGCCCCGGTGCCGTCGCCGACCGGGATGTCGAGTCCGGTGAGCGGCACGAAGAAGAAGGCGATGAAGAAGGGGACGGCTCCCAGGATGCCCACCGCCGAGATGAGTGCCCGGGCACGGCTGTCGCGCCGCTGGAGCCGGTCGCCCACGTGGCCGGCGGCGATCGAGGTGATGCCGCCCAGCTGGAAGATGGCGCCGAAGATGGCACCGACTGTCGTCGCCGTGGCGAGGCTGTACCCCTCGGCGAGCACCTTGCCCTGGTAGAGCAGCGGCACCCAGATCAACGACCCGTACGCGAGCTGGGCGGTGAACCCCTGCACGATGAGCCAGCGGTTGGTCCTCGTCTGCCAGAGCTTCGGCAGATCCTCGGGCTGGATCGTGTAGTCGTAGCCGGCGCCGCTCTCGAATGCCTCTGCCAGATCGGGCTCCGCCCGCCCGCGCATCGCTTCGAACGTGGTCAGGTAGAGCAGTGCCATGACGCCGCCGGCCACCGCCACGGTCGTGAAGGGCGCCCGCCAGTTCTCGGCGCCGAGCACGCCGCCGACCACCAACCCGATGAGCCCGCCGGCGCCCTGCGACAGGCCCCAGAAGCTCATCGCCAGTCCGCGCCGGGCCGGGGCGACGAAGTCGGAGATGACGGCGAACCCGATCGAGGCGACGGAGCCGAGTCCCACGGCCATGACCGTCGACCATCCGAGCAGGCCGGCGAACGTCGTCGCCTGCCCGGCCAGATAGAGGGCGGCCGCCCACAGCCCCGTGCCCCAGAACAGCAGCCGCTTGCGGCTCGATCGATCGCCCCAGTACCCCCAGCCGACGGCGGTGACCGCCGTCACGAGGATGAGGACGGCGGTCACGAGGCCCATCCGGCCCTCCGAGACGCCGAAGTCGTTCGCCATGACCTTCAGCAGGGCCGGATAGAGGGCGCCTGCGGCGTTGTCGATCGACGCCAGGACCACGAAGACCACGATCGTGTACACGACGTGGGCGCGGCCGCCCCAGGTCACACCGACCTCGTCAGGGCGCGTGCCGGCCCGCGGCCGGGGCATCGGAGCATGGCGGGAGTCTCGCCGCTCCCCCGACTCCTGTCCACGAGCGGCCCTCACGATCCGTCCTGATCCGGGCACGGATGGTGGTTTGCCGGCCCGGCGACGTACCATTTCGGCGTCGTGCGTGCTCCCGCAAGCCCCTTCGGCATCCCGTCCACCCCGATCTCCCGGAGCCCGAGGCCCCGATGACCGACCGCGCCCGATCTCGCCGCGTGCCTCCGGCCCTCGTCGGCCTGGTGTTGGGCCTCGTGGTCGTGGGTCTGTGGCAGCTGTTCGCCGGCATCGACGGCACTGTCGAGGGCCTGTCGGAGCCGACCGTGCCCAGCGTGGTCGTGCCGGAGGTCGCCGAGGCGTCGCTCGACGGCGAATGGTCGAGAGTCGACCTGCCCGGCCGGTCCCGGTTGCGCAACGTCTGGGAGGTGGGGGGCACCCTCTACACGGCCGGCTGGGACCCGGGGACCCGCGAGACCGTGATGTGGAGCTCACCCGACGGCGGAGTGTGGCGGCAGCTCCCCAGCGTCGACGGCTATTTCGACAGCGCGGTGATCTACGACATGATCGGCTTCGACGGCTCCGTGGTGGCTGTCGGCACCCGGGTCGTCCGCGACCATCCCGTGTTCGACGAGGTCACCGTGCCCGCCGTGTGGAGGAGTGACGACGGGCAGGCGTTCGTCCCGCTCGGCTCGCTGGCGGTCGAGCTGTGGGTGCCGACCGACACGGAAGCGCCCGAGATCTTCGTCGCCGGAGGCTTCACGTCGGTCGAGGCGTTCGGGACCGGTCTCGTCGTCGGCGGTTGGGAGGGCGACGCCGATCCGCTCACCGCCGTGGGCGCCACTCGCGGCAGCGTCTGGTTGTCGGAGGATGGCCTCTCGTTCGCCCGGGTGAGCGACCTCCCCGAGCCTTTCGGGCCGGAGGGCAGCATCGTCCGCTCGATCCGCAGTGACGGCGAGTCGCTGGTGGCGGCGGGTGTGTCCGATGGGGCCGCCGCCATCTGGACGAGCAACGACGGCCTGGAGTGGAACCAGGCCGTCGCCGACGACGAGCTCGGCTCGACGGCGGTCAAGGTCAGCCCCGGGCCCAGCGGGGCGCTGGTGCTCGGCCGAGGGGTGCTGGCCGAGGGCGACGAGCTGACCGACGCCCTGAGGCTCTGGGCGCCCATCGGCTTTGCGTACCAGGTGGTGCCGCCGGCCGGGCTGGAGTCGGGGGTGGTGGAGAACCTGGCGTTCGGCCCGTCCGGGCTCGTGGCGGTCGGCGCCGTCTCGCTGACCGACGACTCGACCATCGGGGCGGTGTGGCGGTCGAGTGACGGCACCTCCTGGAGGCGGGTCGAGCTCGGCGAGATGCCCCGCGAGTCGGAGATGCGGGCGGTCGTCTCGGGTCGCCGGGCCGTGGTGATCGTGGGAGAGGTCCAGGGTCAGCCGTCGGTGTGGGTGCGGGGCCTCGAGGAGGGTGTCGAGGTGGTCGCCGGGGTTGGTTCCCTGGTGGCGCCGCCCGCCTGGCTCACCGTCTTCCAGCAGGCCGAGCCGAACGGATCGGTGCCGGTGACGATGCAGCGAGCCGGCGAGTTCTTGTTTGGTCTGTCGAACAGCCAGTGGTTGTGGCGCTCCGAGGACGGCGACGTGTGGACGCTGATCGACTTCGAGTCGGCCGGCCTTGGTGAGGCGACCCGGATCGACCGGGTGGTGGCGGCCGACGCCGGCTGGGTGGCGGTGGGTGAGTCCGACGGCGGGGCGCTGTGGTTCTCGAGCAATGGCGAGCAGTGGGGGAGGCCGACCCTCGCCCCGCCCTGTTGCGCCGCCGCCGTGTTCCGCGAGGGAGACGGCTTCGTCGCCTTGATCCGCGACGATCGGGCCGAGGTGTGGCTCCGGGCGGTGACGGTCGATGGCCAGGTGTGGGAGGTCGACGAGGCGCCGGTCGACCTGCCGGTGCGATCGGTCGAGCAGCAGGCGTCGATCGGTCCCCTCGGCCTGCTGCTCGGAGAGCCCCTCGAGGGCGGCGCCACGGTGTGGGGGTCACTCGACGGCGCCACATGGTTCGAGATCGGCGGTCCCGATGGTGTGTTCAACAACGTGACGTGGAGCCGCGTGTGGGACCTCGGAGGCGAGGTCGTGGCGGCCGGTGAGCTGGCAGGAGAGACGGTCCTGTATCGCACGACCGACGGCGTCACCTGGCAGTCGCTGGCCCTGCCGACCTTCGAGTCGGAGAGCCTGCGCGTGCGCGACGTCGGGGGCTTCGGTGATGGGCTGGCGGTGCTCGTCAGCTACGACGATCGCCCGACGAGGCTGCTCACCTTCAGCGGCATCGGCACCCAGGACGAGGTGCCGCTCGATGTGGGGTCGGGGTTCAGCGGGTTGTGGTCGATCCTGGTCCCGAACGACCAGCGGTTGCGCATGCTGGGCCCGGACCACGGGCGGATGACGATCTGGGAGTGGGTTCCGGCGCCCTGAGGCGCCAGATCACCCCTACGCCTCGGTGGCGACCCCGCGGTTGCGAGGGAAGCGCGCCGGGCTGTGGTTGTAACAGAACGGCCCGCTGTTGTAGCGAGAGAGCGTCGTGGTGCAGTCGGCATCGGCGCATCCGCGCTCCCCGTCGAACTGCTTGGGCCGACGCCCCTTCATGCGGCTCCATGCTCGCAGTGTGCCCTGGCTTTCCATATGTCCCCCGATCTCGATGCCCGACGTCCGATTCCCTGGGGACGGCCGAGCACCCGCTCGTTGTCTCTCTATCTTTCGGCATGAACCCCACCTCTGTGGAGTCACATTTTGATGTTCCCCCGAGTGGCTAGTCAGCCACGGAGAGTGAAATCACTGGTAGAAGCTGGTTCAGAGGGCGACACGGGCCGCCGATATCCCTCAGTGAGGAGTACCGATGACCCCGCACCGTCGAGACCAGCACCATGACGCCCGCCAGCTGATCCTCGATGCCGACTTCGACCCCCTCATGATCCCCGAGTCCACCGTCATCGAGCTGGCCCGGCATTGGACGGCTCAGATCGGGTCGTGGCTCGGTTTGCAGCCTCCCGACATCGTGTCGCGCTGAGTGCTCGCAAGCTACTCTGGAATACGGTAAACTACTCTCGCATTCCCTCGAGAGCTCTCGTTCGCCCGGCTGGAGGGAACCCGGCTCCGGGCACGATGGCCTCGAACGCCACGACGAGAGGACGCGCCCATGGCCACCGACGCCGACTTCCCGCCCATCCTCGATGCCACCCAGGTCGCCGAGTTGCTGGGCATGAACGTGCAGATGGTCCGCAAGTACGCCCGGGAGGGACGGATCCCCGCCTACCGGCTGCCCGGCGGCAGAACCTTCAAGTTCTTCCGCGACGAGATCTTCGAGTTCGTCCGGCAGCACCCGGTCAGCGCCGACACCGAGGTCGCCGCCGACACCGCCGCCGACGCCTGAACGCTCCACGGCTCAGCCTGCCGCCAGGCGGGGCGTGGTGACCAGCGCGTCGAGCATGCGGGCGGCCCGCCGAGCCGAGGTCGGTCGGTGGCGCCGGTCCACCGCCAGCAGCTGTCGCACCGTGGCGGCGACCGCCGCGCCGTGCCGGCCCAGCCGCGAGTCGGCGTTGGGAAGCCCCGCGCAGTGCTGGCGGGCGACGTCGATCGGCCGTTTGCCCCGGTAGGGAGGGGCCCCGACGAGCATCTCGTAGAGGGTGATCCCCAGGGCGTAGAGGTCGTCGCTCGGTGCGCTTCCCCGTTGGAGGAGGCGATCCGGTGCCATGTAGTGGATCGAGCCGACGGCCCGGCCCGCCGCTTCGTCGTCGACCTGGCAGGCGATCCCGAAGTCCCCGAGCTGGATGCCCTCGGGCCCGAGGAAGATGTTGGAGGGCTTCACGTCGCAGTGCACGACACCCTGCTCGTGGATGTGCGCCAGCGCCGAGGCCACACCAGCGGCGATCGAGAGGGCGGCGCCCACCGGCAGGGGACCGTCCTCCAACGCCGAGGCGAGCGTGCCGCCCTCGACGAACGGAGTCACGAGGAACGGCCGCGGGTGATCCGGGTCGGCATCGAGGATCGGCAGCACCCGGGGGTGCGACGCCCGGCGCATCAGACGGACTTCGCGAGCGAACCGACGGCGCACCGCCTCGGACTGGGCCGCTCCCCGGCGCAGCATCTTGAGCGCCACCGTCTCGCCGCGCCGGATGTCGGTCGCCGTCCAGACGTGGCCCGAGCGGCTGACCGACAGCAGCGACTGCGGCTGGTAGCGACGGCGCGGACCCGCGTGCGAGGCGAACGGTGCTGCCGGCGCAGGTCCCGGACGGGGACGCGTGCGCCTGCGTTCGAGATCGTTCCAGCCCAACGAGATCGTCATGAAGCCCTGTCCCCATGTCCGAAGGCCGCCCTGATGGCCTTCCCGTCCCCGTTCTACCTGCTCAGACCGCCCGCGACAACGGAAGGTTGCCCGCGGGGCGAGAAATGGGTCGGCCGACCCATGTCGGTCAGCGGCAGGCGGCCGCCAGGGTCGGATACGGGTTCACGGCCTCGACGCCGTTGGGGTAGATCTCGAAGTGGAGGTGTGGCTTGGCACCGCGGGCGTTGCCGCTGTCGCCGACGGTCCCCAGGAGGGCGCCGGCGCTCACCCTGCCCTCGGCGCCGAAGCTGTCCATGTGCGTGCCGAAGTAGGTGTGCCCGTCGTCACCCTCGAGCGTGAACTGGAGGCCGCCGATGTCGCCGACGACCTGCGTGACGACGCCGGCCACCGGGGCGTAGACCGGTGTGCCGCGCGGAGCGAAGAGATCGTTGCCCTGGTGGTAGCGGTTGCCCGACCGGGGGAACCCCCAGTCGTTGATGAACCGGGCGCCGGGGACGGGGCAGCGCCAGCTCGTCGAGGGCACCTGCAGCACCTGGTCGGGTCGGATCAAGTTGGCGTTGCGCAGGTCGTTGAGCCGCACGATCTCGGTGATGGTCGTGTTGTACTCGAAGGCGATGTCGCCGACCCGGTCGCCCGATCGAACGGTGTACTCGACGGTGCCCACGCCCTCGGGAGAGAACGGCTCGGCAGGTGTGAGGCGCAGACCGCTGCCGATCGTGAGCACCGTACGGACGGTCATGCCGTTGGCGAGGGCGAGGTCCTCGGTGGCGATGCCGTAGCGAGCGGCGATCGTCGCCAGGGTGTCGCCCCGCTGCACCACGTGATACAGCGGGGCGTCACCGACGGCGGCGCCAGCGCGTGGAATGACGAGCCGCTGCCCCGGGCGGATGAGATCGGGATTGGAGAGGCTGTTGGCGGCGACGAGGTCCTTCACCGACACCCCGTGCTCCACGGCGATGCGGGAGAGCACCTCCCCGCTGACCACGGTGTGCGTCAGGTCTGACTCGGCGGGAAGCGTGACGGTGTCGTCGCTGCCGGGGATCTGGAGGACCTGGCCGATGAGGATGAGGTCGGGATCGGCGATGTCGTTGGCGTCGACCAGCTCCCGCACGGAGACCCCGTAGTCCTGGGCGATCTCGCCGAGGGTCTCACCGCGCGAGACCACATGGGTGGCGGCGCCGCCCAACACGACGATGAGGAACAGGAGCACGAGGACTCCTGCAGCGCGAGCATGCCGTCGATCGAGTCGCGTCCACGCGACCATCGTCTACCTCCACGGCTCCGCCCGCGGAATCATTCAGCCTATTCCCCGAAGGTGATCGCGCAACAGGGCACGAGAGCGGGCCACCCATCGGTTCGACCGGTTCTCACCGCTCCTTGAGGGAGTTGGCGTCAGCGCGTGGGGGAGCGTTCGGAGCTGTGGAGGCGGTGGAACTCGTGCTCGAGCATGCCCCACACGGAGTGGTCGAGCCACTGCCCGTGCACCTTGATCTCCTCCCGGAGCACGCCTTCGCGAACGAAGCCGAGCTTCTCGGCGACCCGCTCGCTGGCGCGGTTGCCGATGGCGATGCGCAGGATGATCCGATGCATCTCGAGCTCCTCGAACCCGATCGTCAGCGCCTCTCTCGCCACCTCGGTGGCAATGCCTCGCTCCGTCTCGTCGGTTCGCACCCAGTAGCCGATCTCGCCGCTGCGGAAGCCGCGGGAGACGAACCACACACTGACGTTGCCGATGTGGTGGTCGGCGTCGGTCGGGCGCCGGATGGCGAAGTCGTACGCCCGCGCCTCTCGCCACGCCCGATTGCTGTCCTTGATGAAGTTGACGGCGTCCATGCGCGAGTAACGGCTGTGCGCCCAGGGGAGGAATTCGGAGAGCTCCTGATGCGAGGCGTGCACGGCGCGATGGAGCGGCTCCGCGTCGCGGCGTCGGAACGGGCGTAGGACGAACCGCTCCGTGCGGCGCTCGACGGCGGGGAGGGGCTGACCCATCGCTTCAGCCTATCCGGCCCGCCGTCGCATCGGCACGGGCGGCCGGCTGCTCCATGCGTACCATGCACCGGGTGCGGCTCGACTGGATCACCCCGCAGCTCGCCACGTCGCCGTCCGGTGACGACGGCGCCCCGCGGGCTGCCGTGCTCGCCGCCATCTTCGACGACGGCGGCGTGGCCCGCCTGGTGCTGACCAAGCGGCCGATGCACATGCCCACCCACGCCGGCGATCTGGCCTTCCCCGGGGGCAAGCCGCACCCGGGCGAGAGCCCGGTGGACACGGCCTTGCGCGAGGCCCACGAGGAGGTGGGCATCGATCCCGGGTCCGTCACGGTGCTCGGCTACCTCCACGACATCCACACGGTGTCCTACTCGAAGATGGTGGTGCCGGTGGTGGGCCGCCTCGAGGCAATGCCCGATCTCGTGCCCGACCCGAGCGAGGTCGAGAAGATCCTCACCCCCGACATCGAGGTCTTCCGTGACGAGGCGGCCTGGCGGGTCGAGGAATGGCGCGGACGGCCCATCCACTTCTTCGACGTCGACGGCGAGGTGCTGTGGGGGGCCACGGCCCGAATGGTCCGGCAACTGGTCGGCCTCGAGTGAGCGGGACCGGTCTGCGGCCGCCCGACGTCGAGCGTCGGGCGCCCGGGCGAGTCAACCTGATCGGCGAGCACACCGACTACTCGCTGTTGCCAGTGCTCCCGATGGCGATCGACCGGGCGGTCAGGGTGCGCGCCTGGCGGCGGACGGATGGGGCCTTGCGCATCGACAGCGTTCAGTTCCCCGACCCCTTGCAGGTCGCCGAGGTCGACGGGCTCGAGGCGCTGTCGGGCTGGCACCGATACGCCTGGGCGGCGGCCCGGCTCGTCGGCATGCCCGACGGCGGGGCCGATCTCATGGTCGAGTCTGACCTCCCGTCGTTCGGTGGCCTGAGCTCGTCGTCGGCCCTGACCGTCGCGCTGGTGGCGACGCTGCGCGAGCTCACCGGCCAAACAGACGATCCTGATGCCATCGTCGACCAGACCGTCGCCGCCGAGCGGATGACCGGAGTGGCCGGCGGCACGATGGACCAGAACGTCATCGTCCGGGCTCGCGCCGGACACGCTCTCCGTATCGACTTCGCCCCGTTCGCCACCCGCCATGTCGCCGTGCCAGACGGACTCGCCTTCGTCGCCGCTCACTCCGGCACGGTGGCAGCCAAAGGGGCGGCTGCCAAGGCGCACTACAACTCACGGGTGGTCGGGTGCCGCATCGCCGCCGCCCTGCTGTCGAGAGCGGTCGGGATCGAGGAAGGCGCCGAGCGGGGCGACCAGCCCCCGGCGCTGGCGGACGTCGCCGCAGCTCCCGGCGTGGTCGAGGCCGTCGCAGGTCTGCCGGATCAGCTGTCGGCGGCCGCTGCCTCAGGAGACGAGTCTCCCGAGAGGCTCGTGGTGGGGTCGGGTCTCGACGTCGACACCCCCGTGCCGGTGCAGGCCTGTGCGGCCCATGTGCTGAGCGAGGCGCAGCGGGTCGACGATGCGGAAGTGGCGCTGACACGCGGCGAGGGGCACACCTTGGGCGCCTTGTTCGATGCGTCGCACGCCAGCCTGCAGCGGTTCGGGGCCAGCACCGAGGCGCTCGATCGGCTCACCACGGCGATGCGGGGCGCCGGGGCCCATGGGGCGCGCCTCACCGGAGCCGGCTTCGGAGGCTTCGCCGTGGCGGTGTGCCCGGTCGAGGCAGTGGCGGCGGTGGAGACAGCCGCTGCCCGCGCGACGGGGGGACCGGCCTTTAGAGTGATCCCCGACGAGGGGTTGTCATGATCGAACGTGCGGTCGTGCTCGCTGCGGGTCGAGGGACCCGCCTCGGTGAACTGACGGCGACGACGCCCAAGCCCCTGCTCGAGGTGGCGGGGCAATCGCTGATCTCCCATGTCCTCGAAGGCATTCGCGACGCCGGCATCTACGAGGTGATCATCGTCACCGGGTACCGGTCGGCGGACATCGAGGACCACACCTGGGGCTTCGCCGGCCTTTCGATCCGCTACGCCCGCCAGGACGCGCCGCGAGGAACGGCCCACGCCATCGGCATGGCCTCCCGGTACCTGCGCGATCGCCCCTTCCTGTACACCTGGGCCGACGTCCTGGTCGAGCCGTCCACCTACCAGCGCGTCGCCCACGCCGCCGAGCAGGCCGATGCCGTGATCGCCGTCAATCGGGTCGAGGATCCGAGCGACGGAGCGGCGGTGTCGTTCGACGAGGAGGGGTGGGTGACGTCGATCGTCGAGAAGCCGGAGGCCGGCACCTCGGACACGCCCTGGAACAACAGCGGTATCGGCGTGCTGAGCCCCGAAGCCTGGCCCCTCATCGACCGCATCGAGCCTTCCGCACGGGGTGAGCTGGAGCTGACCGATGCGCTGGCGGCGATGGTGCAGGCGGGATCCAAGGTACGGGCGGTGCCCGTGGAGGGATACTGGTTCGACATCGGAACCCCCGAGCGGCTGGCAGAGGCGAGAGCCGCCCTCGGCTGACCATCAGGCCGGCGGCGCACTCACCTGCCGCCGCCGTTCGCCGACATCGATCACCGCACCGGTCATGCGCGCCTCCTCAGCGGCGAACGCCAGCAGGTGGCTCTCGAGCGAGGCGTCGCCCGACGTGAGCGAGTCGGTGCCCTGCTCCACCGCCTCGAGGACGCCGCTGATCAGGCCCGGGTCGCCGCCACCGTGGCCGCCCGCCGCGCTGGCGATGGGGACTCGCTGGGGGTCGCCACCCCGATGGTCGCTCACCTCGATGATCTGCTTGGAGCCGAAGACTGCCCGCACCGTCCCCCGCGTGCCGTCGTACCGCATGGCGCGGTTCTCGCGATCTGAGTGACCGTGCATGATCACCGTCGCCGTCGCCCCCGAGGCGAGCGACATGGCGACCGTCTGGTTGTCGACGACGTCCGAGCCGGCCCGATAGACACACCGGCCGTACGGTCCCGATGCGAGCGCCGCCCGACGTCCATCCGCTGAGAGGTCGTCGGTGATCACATGGACCGGCCACCCGGTGCGGTTCATGTCGAGGTAGATCCGCCCCGCATCGAAGGGGCAGGTGTCGGCGTGCGGGCACGGATCCCCGCAGCGCTCCGTGGCGCCCTCAGGAGCATGCTCCGGCCGGAAGTGCAGCAGCGACCCGAATGAGCTCAGCTGCTCGACCGGGGCGTCGAGGTTCCATGCCAGGATGTCGAAGTCGTGGCAGCACTTCTGCACGATCATGGGCGTGGCGTCGCCGGATCGGCTCCAGTTGCCCCGCACGAAGCTGTGGGCCATGTGCCAGGCGGCGACGTTCTCCCGGTGCTCGACCGAGACCAGATCGCCCACCCGCTCGGACGTCACGACCTCGTGAAGCGTCGTGAAGAACGGTGTGGCCCTCAGAACATGGGCCACGTGCAGGTGTCCCGACGAGCGTCGAGCCGCCTCGACGATCCGGATCGTCGCCTCCAGCGTGTGGGCGATCGGCTTCTCGAGCAAGACATGACACCCCGCCGCCAGCGCTGCCTCCGCCGGGCCGGCGTGGAGCCGATCGGGCGAGGCGACCACGGCCAGAGGAGCAGGCGCTCCGCCCGTGAAGGCGTCCTCCCAGGAGGCGAAGCGGCGATCGGCCGGGATGTCGTGGGTGTCCCCGAACCAGTGCCGTCGCGATTCGTTCGGCTCGGCCACGGCGGTGAAGCGCAGCCGGTCCGGCTTTCGCTCGGCGAAGGCGCCGTACACGTAGCGACCACGTTGGCCGGCCCCGACGAGGAGCGCCTCGACGGTCATCGCTGGCTCACCAGTGCCAGCACCTCGCGGTGGAGATGCCCGTTGGTCGCCAGTCCGTGGCCCGCTCGGAAGCCTTCCCGACCATCGAGATCGGTGAATGTTCCGCCCGCCTCGGGAACGATGACGGCCATCGGGGCGATGTCCCAGGCACTGACGATGGGGTCGAGCATCGCCTCGATCCGCCCGGTCGCCACCAGCGCGTAGCCGTAGGCATCTCCCCAGGTGACGAGCTGCAGGGGGCTGGCGTGCAGCCGGGTGAGCATGGGTGAAGGCGCAGCGTCGTAGCTCGAGGTGGAGAGCACGGCTCCCGACAGCGAGGCTTGGTCACTGACGCGGGTCGGCGATCCGTTCAGGAAACACCCGAGGCCCCGGCCGGCGGCGACCGTCTCTCCCAGCGCCGGAAGGTCGATCACTCCGACCGCCGGTCCGTGCTCGTCCTCCAGGGCCAGCAGTGTCGAGAACAGCGGCACCCCGCGGACGAACGAGCGGGTGCCGTCGATCGGGTCGATGAACCACGTCCGCCGAGACGAGCCGGCCGACACCCCCTCTTCCTCGCCGATCACGGCGTCGTCGGGATGGTGGCGGGCCAGGTGCTCGCGAATGGAGCGCTCCGCTGCCCGATCCGCCTCGGTCACGGGCGTCCCGTCGTCCTTGCGGTCGACGTGGAGGTCCGACGCCGAGTACCAGCGCAACGTGAGGGCCGCCGCCGTGGTGGCGATCTCGATCGCCTCGTCGAGCAACGCCTGGTCGACGGGCGGGGCCGCCTGGTCCTGGGTCATGACGCCGGTGACCATAGACGTGCTATTTCGCGACGTCGGTAAACCCCACCCTCACCTGGTGCGAGTGACCGGGTGTGTGACGTTGCAGCGCTGTCGAACCATCGACAGAAGGACTGCACCGGACGCCAGGACCTGCAGCAATGCAGAAGGGCCGGCACGACCCGCCACGGTCGCAAGCACGGTTTGTGGGGGACGATGTCAGCGCATGTCGCCACATCGTCTGCGGTTGCGCACCGGCCGAAGGGCGCCTCCCAGCGGCCGGTGCACAACCGAACAGGTTCCGCCAACAAAACGAGATCGCCGCAAGGCGGTCTCGTTTTGTTTTGTCGCCGCCAGCGGC
>JBPEXB010000321.1:0-10566 GCA_052032125.1 Acidimicrobiia bacterium | reverse complement strand
CGGCGCAGCCGCCCGGGCCTGCCCGCCGCAACCCCCACCCGCCGTAGGCGGTAGCCGCACTGAGTACTCAGTACTGCCCGCCCGCGCAGCCGGCGGGCACAAATGAGTCGCCCGGCCTACTCAAGGTTCACACGGGTCCGTCGATGCGACCTCGACCGCCAGGAACGAGGTATCACGACATGCGCAACAGCCTTCTCGCCCTCGTGCTCGTCGCCGGGGCCGTCTTCGTGCCGCTGACCGTCAGCGCCACCGAGGGCGGGACCGGAGCCGTGTACGGCACCGTGACCGACGAGGTCACGGGCGATCCCATCGACGACCTCTGTGTCTGGGTGACGCAGAACGGGCAGGAGACCAACTACTCCGGCTGGACCGATTCGAACGGTGTGTACGAGATCGGCGGGATGGAGCCGGGCTCCTACGACCTCGAGTTCGTCGACTGCGAGCTGGGCGGCTACGACTCCGAGAGCGTCGCTGCTTCCGTGACCGCCGAAGGCGCCACCAAGGCCGATGCGACGATGGGGCTCGCATCCGGCTACGGCCTGATTCGCGGCACGGTCACCGATGCCGACACGGGCGAGGGCATCCAGTACGCCTGCGCCAAGGTGTACCACTCCCACGACGACATCCTCGTTCGCACCGGCTGGTCAGGAGAGGACGGCTCGTATCAGGTGCGGATCGAGGCCGGCGACTACCGCGTGCGCTTCTACCCGTGCGAGGGCATCCCGTATCTCGAGCAGTGGTACGACGGCGCCGAGGGCTGGAACGATTCGTCGGTCGTGACGGTCACGAGCAGGAGTCGCACCAATGGCATCGATGCCGCCATGGTGGCCGATCCGAATGTTCCTTCGGTCGTGTGGGGCACGGTCGTGAACGGCGACAACGGCCACGGCGTCGACGGGTACTGCGTGTCGGTCTACATCGGCGACGACAAGGTCAAGACCGTCCTGACCGGCGACCTGGGCGGTTGGGAGATGGAAGTCGAGCCCGGTGAGTATCGCTTCAAGGCGTGGGCGTGCGAGGGTGCCACCGACCTGGGGCACGTCTGGTACCTGGATGCCGTCGAGTTCGCCGACTCCGATGTGGTCGCGATCCCGAGTGCCAGCGAGATCGAGCTCGAGGAGCTGATCGTCGGCGAGCACCGGTTCCGCGACTCGGTCCACTCGATGTTCATCGAGGACATCAACTGGCTGGCCGAGCAGGGCATCACGCTCGGCTGCAACTCCGATGCGACGGCGTTCTGCCCGGATGACCTGGTCACGAGGGCGCACATGGCGGCGTTCCTGCATCGGGCGCTGGCCGAGCTGCTGACGCCGGGCGAGCCCGTCACCTTCGACGACATCGAAGACTCGATCTTCAAGGAGGACATCGAGTGGCTGGCATCGGTCGGGATCACGCTGGGGTGTGACGCCGAGGGTCAGCTGTTCTGCCCCGACGAGAAGATCACCCGGGCGCAGATGGCGGCCTTCCTCCACCGGGCGCTCAAGGACATCCTCGCTCCCACCGGGCCGACGGAGGGCTTCGACGACACCACCGGCTCGCAGTTCGAGGACGACATCGCCTGGCTGGCGGCGGTCGGCGTGACCAACGGCTGCGACGCCGAGGGCACCGACTTCTGCCCGGATGGCAATGTCATTCGCTCACACATGGCGGCGTTCCTGCACAGGGCGCTGGGAGACTCGTAGACCACGAACCTCTCGTACGGAAAGGAGGGCGGCCCGACGGCCGCCCTCCTTCGCGTTCCGGGCGGAACATTCTCGGGTAGGTCGAACGTCAGAGCGGCTGAAAGGAGGATGCCGTGTACGTTCGTCTCGTATTCGTGTCGTTGGTCGCCCTGGCGATCCTTGGTGCGTGTGGTGGGGACGCCGACCCGCCGACCGACACCACGACTGCTCCGCCGATCGGAGGTCCTTTCCCGGTCGCGGATCTCACCGTGACCATCACCCATCCGGACCGCGACACCGTCGAGTACCGAGTGGTCTGTCTCGGAGACACTGCGACCGTCACGCCGATCGCGGTCCCGGCCGGCCTTGCCATCGATGAACAGGCCGCTTGCACGGTGTTGGCGGACGCCGGCGTCCAGCAACGGCTCGTCGAAGGTCCGCCCGACGACGAGATCTGCACCCAGCAGTACGGAGGACCCGATCTCGCCGCGATCGTGGGCTCGCTCGATGATCAGAGCGTCGACACGACCGTGGATCGAGTCAACGGATGCGGCATCAGCACGTGGGACCGGCTGCTGGCCGGCTTCCTGCCGCCGGCGGTGGGCGTCACCGAGTGACCGGGCGAGCTGGAGCTACTTGCGCTCGAAGATCAGGTAGGCGAGCACGCCGATGATCGGCACGAGGAACACGAAGGCGATCCAGAGCACCTTGAGGCCTGTCGACCGGCCCGATTGAATGACGTCGAAGGCGATGATGAGCTGGATCACCAGCAGGGCGATGGCGAAGAGGCCCCGCACGCCTGCCAGTGGGTTGTACCACCCGCTGCACGCCGAGGTCACGAGCGCCAGGACGGCGGCGGAGGCGATCCGTGGGGTCACGCCCGCAGTGTATCGGCGGACATCGGCCGCTCCGGGCCGCCTCAGAGCAACGGTTCGGGGCGGCGAGCTGCCGCCTCGGGGTGGCGGGCAACGAGCTTGGCGATCTGAGCCGCCACCTCGTCGACCTGGTCACCGGCCCGCCCGCTGAGGGCTCCGGCCGGTCCGACCGCCTGCTCGATGGCGTCTCGATCGAGCGGCAGGTCGTCGTCAGCGGCCAGCGCCCCCCACACGTCGGCCGAGCTGCCGTCCCGACGGGCTGCTGCCGCATCGAGCATGTGTCGCTTGATCAGGTCGTGGGCCTCTTCGCGCCCCATCCCGGCTTTGATGGCGGCCATCAACACCCGGGTCGTCGTGAGGAACGGAAGCTCGGCCTCGAGCTCCGCGGCGATCCTTCCCTGGAAGGGCACCATCTCGTCGAGGACGGTGAGCGAGGCCTGGAGGAGACCGTCGAGAGCGAAGAAGGCATCAGGAAGCACCACTCGCCGGACGACCGAGTCGCTGACATCCCCCTCGTTCCACTGGTGGCCCGCCAGACCACTCGCCATGGTCAGGTGCCCGCTCAGGACGACGTTCAGGCCGTTGATGCGCTCGGACGTGCGCATGTTCATCTTGTGCGGCATCGCAGACGAGCCGACCTGACCCTCCTGGAAACCCTCGTTGACGAGGTCGTGGCCGGCCATGAGCCGCATCGTGGTGGCGAGGGTGGACGGGCCGGCCGCCACGAGGACCAGCGTCGAGACGACGGAGAGGTCGAGCGACCGCGGGTACACCTGTCCGACCGACGCCAGCGTCCTCTCGAACCCGAGCGAGGCTGCGACCCGTCGCTCCAGCTGATCCACCTTGGTCCCGTCACCGTCGAAGAGATCCAGCAGATCCTGCTGTGTGCCGACCGGCCCCTTCAGTCCGCGCAGGGGATAGCCGGCGATCAACGCCTCGAGCTGGTCAGCGGCGATGAGCATCTCCTGAGCGGCGCTGGCGATCCGCTTGCCGAAGGTGGTGGGCTGGGCGGCGACGTTGTGGGACCGTCCGGTCAGCGTGAGATCTCGATGCTGCTCGGCGAGCACCGCCGCCCTCGCCAGCCAGGCCACGGTCAGGTCACGAATGTGCTCGAGCGACGACCGCACCAACATCTGCTCGACGTTCTCGGTCACGTCGCGTGAGGTCAGGCCCTTGTGGATGTGCTCGTGGCCGGCGAGCGCGCAGAACTCCTCGATGCGGGCCTTGACGTCGTGGCGAGTGGTTGTCTCGCGTGACCTGATCGAGTCGAGGTCGACCTGGTCGATGACCCTCCGGTAGTCGTCGATCACACCGTCCGGCACGGCGAGCCCGAGCTCCGCCTGCGCTTCGAGCACGGTCAGCCAGAACCGTCTTTCGGCGACGACCCGACCCACGGGCGACCAGAGGTGGCGCAGCTCGGGACCGGCGTATCGCGAGGCGAGGACGTTCGGGACGGCGTCTGAGGGAGCCACCCGGCCAGTGTAGGAAGGCGGAGCGAGCCGAGAGATGCCCCCGACCTGCGTCGTCTGCAAGGCTGGACCCATGCGCACGATCGAGATCACCGGAGGTCCCTTGACGATCGCCGACGTGGTCGCGGTCGCCCACCGCCAGGCCGTGCCGCGTATGGGACCCGACGTCCCGGATCGCATGGCCCCGGCGCGGGCGTTCGTGGAAGCGGCGGTGGCCGAGCAACGGGTCGTCTACGGCGTCACGACCGGGTTCGGAGCGCTCGCCTCGACGATGGTGGCGGGCGAGGATGCGCTGCGGCTCCAGTACGGACTGGTCCGCTCTCACGCGGCCGGAGTGGGCGATCCGATGCCTCCCGAGCACGTGCGAGCGATGCTGCTGCTGCGGGCGAGGACCCTGGCGCAGGGCTACTCGGGCATCCGCCCCGACTTCGTCGCCCGGTACCTCGAGATGATCGAGCGCGACCTCCTGCCGGTGGTGCCCGGCCAAGGCTCGGTCGGCGCCTCTGGCGATCTTGCGCCCTTCGCACATCTGGCTCTGGCGGTCATCGGCGAGGGTGAGGTCTTCGACGCCGGCGAGCGAGTGCCGGCGTCGACCGGGTTGGCGCGGCACGGGTTGGAGCCGCTCGAGCTGGGCCCCAAGGAGGGTCTGAGCCTGTTGAACGGGACCGAGGGCATGCTCGCCTTCGGGTGCCTGCTCCACGACCGGGTGATGAAGTTGGCCCGGTCCGCTGACATCGCCGCCGCGTTGTCGGTCGAGGCGCTCATGGGGTCGCACCGGCCGTTCCAAGACCGGGTCCACGCCCTGCGGCCCCATCCGGGCCAGATCGTGTCGGCCCGCAACATCGCCCGCCTCCTCGACGGCTCGGCGATCGGCTCGTCGCACCACGACGACTTCGCCCACGCCGTCCAGGATGCCTACTCGCTCCGCTGCGCACCCCAAGTCCATGGGGCCTGTCGTGACGTGGTCGACTACGCAGGAGCCACCTTCGAGCGGGAGCTGGGTGCCGTGGTGGACAACCCGATCATCTTCCCGGACGACGATGAGGCGGTGTCGGCCGGCAACTTCCACGGTCAGCCGCTGGCCTTCGCCCTCGACGCCATGACCATGGCGGCCACCGAGATCTCGTCGATCTCCGAGCGCCGAACCGACCGCATCCTCGACCCTGAGCGGTCGGGTGGGTTGCCCCCGTTCCTGGCGACCGACCCTGGCGTCAACAGCGGGTACATGATCACCCAGTACACGGCTGCGGCGCTCGTTGCCGAGAATCGGGTGCTGTCGCACCCAGCGGGCGTCGAGAGCATCCCCACCTCCGGGAGCCAGGAGGACCACGTGTCGATGGGATGGGGTTCGGGTCGCAAGCTCTGGGAGGTCGTCGACAACGCCGTGCGGGTGGTGGCTGTCGAGGTGCTCTGCGCCGTCCAGGGCATCGCCTACCGGGCCCCGCTGCTCCCGGCGGCGGGAACGGGCGCCGTGGTCGACGCGGTGCGCCGGCTGGTCCCGCCGCTCGTCGAGGACCGGCCGGTCAGCAACGAGATCGAGGTGGTGGCGCAGATGATCGAGGACGGCTCGCTGATCGAGGCGGCGCAATCGGCGATCGGTGTGATGGACGAGGAGACGCGATGAGCGGTCCGAGAACGGTGCGGGCACCCCGAGGCCCCGAGCGGTCGACCAAGGGGTGGCTCCAGGAGGCTGCCCTGCGCTGCCTGATGAACAATCTCGATCCGGAGGTGGCCGAGAACCCGGACGAGTTGGTGGTCTACGGCGGGCGGGGGAAGGCGGCCCGGTCCTGGGACGCGTACGACGGCATCGTCCGCTCGCTACGGGAGCTCGAGAACCACGAGACGCTGCTGGTCCAGTCGGGCAAGCCGGTTGGCATCTTCGAAACCCACCCCATGGCCCCGAGGGTGCTGATCGCCAACAGCAACCTGGTGGGCGATTGGGCGGACTGGGAGCATTTCTGGGAGCTCGAGGAAGCAGGCCTGATCATGTACGGCCAGATGACCGCCGGGTCGTGGATCTACATCGGCACCCAGGGGATCCTGCAGGGCACCTACCAGACGTTCGTGGCGATCGCCGAGAAGCGCTTCGGCGGCACCCTGGCGGGGACGATCACGCTCACCGCCGGCCTCGGTGGCATGGGTGGCGCCCAGCCGCTGGCGATCACCATGAACGACGGCGTGGCGATCTGCGTCGAGGTCGATCGAGCCAACGCCGAACGCCGGGTGGAGCATCGCTACCTCGACGTCATCGCCGACGATCTCGACCATGCCGTGCGCCTCGCCGTCGAGGCCAAGTCCGCCCGGCGGCCGCTGTCCATAGGGGTGATCGGCAACGCCGCCGAGATCTTTCCCGAGCTGCTGCACCGGGATGTCGAGATCGACATCGTCACCGATCAGACCTCGGCGCACGATCCGCTCAACGGCTACGTGCCGGCCGGCTACACGCTCGAAGACGCCCGCGAGCTGAGGGACACCGATCCAGCCGGCTACATCAAGGCCAGTCGCGACTCCATGGCCCGGCACGTGTGCTCGATGGTCGACTTCCAGCGCAACGGCGCCGAGGTTTTCGACTACGGCAACAACATCCGGGCGGAGGCGAAGCTGGGCGGGTGCGACGAGGCGTTCGCCTATCCCGGCTTCGTGCCCGCCTACCTCCGCGATCTGTTCTGCGAGGGCATGGGCCCATTCCGCTGGGTGGCGCTCTCCGGCGATCCGGCCGACATCCACACGACCGACGAGGCGGTCGCCAGGCTCTTCCCGGAGAACCGGGCGCTGGCCCGTTGGCTCGAGATGGCTTCCGAACGAGTGCACTTTCAGGGCCTCCCGTCTCGGATCTGCTGGCTCGGCTATGGCGAGCGCGACAAGGCGGGTTTGGCCTTCAACGAGTTGGTGGCCGCCGGGGACGTGTCGGCACCGATCGTCATCGGGCGCGACCACCTGGACAGCGGGAGCGTGGCCTCGCCCTACCGCGAGACCGAGGGGATGGCAGACGGCTCCGACGCCATTGCCGACTGGCCGCTCCTCAACGCGATGCTGAACGTGTCGTCGGGGGCAGCTTGGGTGGCGCTCCATCACGGCGGCGGCGTCGGCATGGGCAAGTCGATCCACTCTGGCGCCCAGGTGGTGGCCGACGGGACGCCCGAGGGGGCGGAGCGGGTCAGACGGGTGCTGACGAACGATCCGGGCACAGGAGTCATGCGACACGCCGACGCCGGGTACGAGAAGGCGGTCCGGGTGGCCAAGGAGCGAGGGGTGCGGAGCCCGCTTGTCTGAGCGGGTGCTGACCGGCATCAGCCGTCTGGTCACCAACGACGGCCCGGTCGTCGAGGACGCGGCCGTCGCGGTTCGAGGTGGCGTGGTCACGTGGGCCGGTCGGCGCACCGACCTTTCGGCCGACCTCCGGGCGGCGGATCACCTCGACTGCGAGGGGAGGGCCGTGATCCCCGGTTTCGTCGACTCGCACACCCATCTGGCGTTCGCCGGTGACCGGGGGGACGAGTTCGTCCAGCGGCTCGCAGGGGCCGACTACGAAGAACTCCTGGCCGCCGGCGGTGGCATCCAGTCGACCGTCCGGGCGACCCGCGCCGCGGATCCAGCGCAGCTCAGGGATGCCACGGCGGCCCGGTTGCACCGGATGGCCGCCCATGGCACCACCACCGTGGAGGTGAAGTCGGGCTACGGGCTGGAGGCCGCTACGGAAGCCCGGCAGCTCGAAGCGGCGGCGCACGCTGCCGAGAGCGCCGGCGTCGACGTCGTGCCCACCTTCCTCGGCGCCCACGTCGTGCCATGGGACCGACGCGACGATCGGAAGGCCTACGTGGCCGACGTCGCCGGACCGATGCTGGAAGCCTGCGCGCCGCTGGCGACGTTCTGCGACGTCTTCTGTGACCGCGGGGCCTTCACGGTCGACGAGGCCCGCACCATCCTCGAGGCGGCCCGGGGGCGCGGGCTGGCACCGAGGCTGCACGCCAACCAGCTCGGCCAAACCGGCGGCGTCGAGCTGGCGATCGAGCTCGGCGCCATGAGCGCCGACCACCTCGACCACCTCGACGACGACCAGATCGCGGCGCTGGCCGCCTCGGAGGTCGTGGCGACGCTGTTGCCGACGGTGTCGCTGTCGATGCGGCTGCCCCAGCCTCGAGGCCGCGACCTGTGGGCGGCCGGAGCGACCGTCGCTCTCGCCACCGACTGCAATCCCGGAACGTCCTACGTCGAGAGCATGCAACTGGTGGTGGCCATCGCCGTCCTGGAGATGGGGCTCACCATCGATCAGGCGGTGTGGTCGGCGACTCGGGGCGGCGCCGCAGCTCTCGGGCTGACCGATCGGGGATGGATCGGGGCCGGTGCCGCCGCCGACCTCGTCGTGCTCGACGCACCCTCGGAGAGCCACCTGGCCTACCGACCCGGCGTCAACCTCGCCTGGCTGGTCCTCAAGGGCGGGGCACCCGTCGGTCAGGCGCGCTGACAGCCCACCTCGTAGGCCCGGCACAACCACTGCTGCAGCTCGTCGTCGAGTTCGTCGAGCGACGCCACTCGCAGGTGGTAGCCGAAATCGGTCGGCGTGTACCGATCGACCCGGCGGAATCGGGGGCTGTGGACCCGCTCCTTGAGCCAGAACGACATGCTCATGCCTCGATCGGAGACTGCGCTGATCCCGGCGAAGCGCACCCTCACCATGAAGGCGAGTCGAGAGGCGTTGGCGACGACCGTGTACGGGCCGCATGCTCCGACGAGCTCGTTCAGGCGGTCCCAGTAGCTCCAGGCGATGTCGCTCTTCCCGGCCATGAAGTCCTCGACCGTGTGGGCACCGCACGAATGAAAGGTGTTCGCTGTGACGAACCGCTTTCCACAGCTCGGGCACGTCCAGAGGTCCGACGTGTCGGCGGCGTCCATCCACCGAGTGTTCCCTGCTCGCTGCCTCGAGGCAAGCGGCTACCCGGACCTGGAACGGACATCGCCAGGCAGCGCTTTCTTCTTTCTTTGGGGGGAGGCGACATGCTCCCCGCGATTCCTCCTTGACAGCGCCCAATAAATGAATGAAGATTCATTTACTTATGCCGAAGGTCAGTGCAGAACGACTCGAAGAACAGCGGGAGCGCATCTTGCGAGCGGCGATGGCCTGCTTTGCGAGAGACGGGTTCCAGAAGACGACGATGGGAGATATCGCCGCCGAGGCCGGCGTCAGCGACGGGCTCGCCTACCGGTACTTCTCTGGCAAGGAGGAGATCGTTCGTGAGTCCATCCGCCACGGGACCGAGTCGGGGCTGGAACGGGCTCTCGAACCGGACGTGGACGTGGACGAGTCGATGATCCCGATGATCCTTCGCGTCGGCTTCGAGCGCTTCGCGGCCCCTGACCGCCGGACGACGGTCGGTCTGCGCATGCGGTCGGTCAGCGAGGGTCTCGATGACGAGAGCGCGCGCGACCAGGTCGTCAGCCGCTGGCGCGACCACGCCTCTCTGTGGGAGTCGCACTTCTCGGCTGATCAGGAACGGGGTCTCATCGTCGACGATGTCGACCCGTCCGCGCTGGCCCGAGTGATGGTGGCCATCCACGACGGCCTCGACACGCAGTGGGCGCTGGATCCCGAGGTGGACGTCGACGCCTGCCGTCGGGCGGTGATCGCCTTGGTCGGTGCACTCCAGTCGACCCCGGAGGACCTCTCGTGAAGGAGGATGCAATGACGACCCGGACGACCCCCCTCGTGGACTTGCACGACGAACGCGCTTGCGATGCCGCCCTCGTCGGCGTGAAGGCGGCGAATCTGGCCGTCCTCACCCGGGCGGGGTTCCCGGTCCCGGAGGGTGTTGTGATCCCACACGGGATCACGGTCGACCGCACGCTCCTCGACTCGCTGACGGACCGCATCGGCACTGGTCCCTTCGCCGTGCGATCCTCCGCGACCGCCGAGGACCTCGCGGAGGCCTCCTACGCCGGCCAGTACGAGACGCGGCTCGGGGTACTACCAGCCGCGCTGGGCGAGGCGATCGCCGTGTGCCGCGAGTCACTCCATTCGACGCGAGTCGCCGCGTACGAAGCGGAGAACGGCGACGGCGCCATGGCCGTCCTCGTCCAGCCGATGCTCGACCCCGTCGCAGCCGGGGTCGCGTTCTCGGCCCACCCTCTCACGGGAGACCGCAACGTGGCCTTCGTCAGCGCAGTGGCAGGTCTCGGCGAGTCCCTCGTGTCGGGCGAGGCCACACCGGACGACTGGGAAGTCACACCTGCGAAAACCGAGCATGTGTCTTCCGGTCGCGCCGTGATCGATCCCGGCCAGGCCGAGCAGCTGGCCGATCTCGCCAGACAGGTCGAGGCCCACTTCGGCCGGCCCCAGGACATCGAGTGGGCGATCGCCGGCGGCGCCATCCATCTGCTGCAGGCCCGGCCGATCACGGCTCTGCCAGAGCCTCCGATCGAACCGATCCCGATCGACATCGACATCCCGGATGGGTCGTGGGAGCTCGACGCCAGCCACCACCCGACACCCAGCCACCCCATCGACGCGGCGATCTTCGAGATGGTGGAGGAGGCGATGGGCGGCTGGGCGGAGGAGTTCGGTTA
>JBPEXB010000320.1:0-1926 GCA_052032125.1 Acidimicrobiia bacterium | reverse complement strand
CACGCTCAGCTCGGGGTCTTCGTCCAGTACGGCGATCGCCGAGGCTGCCAGCTCCCGGGCCCGGGCGAGCTCTTCGTTGCCGCGGGCGATGAAGGCGAAGACGACCGCCACCGCCGCCGCGGCCGCCAGGACGGCCCCCACCAGCACCCGGGCCCGGTTGCGCCGGTTCCGGCGGCGGTCCTCGTCGGATCGGCTGACCGTGAGGTACTCCGCCTCGGGGATCGTGAGCGACAGATCGGTGGAACCGGCCCACTCCTCGAAGTGCTCGAGTCGTCCACCGGCGAGCAGGTAGGCAGGGTCGCGTTCTGACGTATGCCACTCGTGAACCGCCGCGATGAGGCGTCGCCGTTGGTGGAGCCCGTCGGACTCCTCCTCGATCCACTCCCGCAACCGCGGCCACTCTCGGAGGAGTGCCTCGTGGGCGACCTCGACCGTCGGGGTGCGGCTCGCCTGATCCTGGTCGAACGTGAGCAGCCGGAAGGATCCGAACGCTTGCAGCACTTCCTCGAGGGCCTTCGGGTCCATGTCGAGCTGGCGCAGCTCGGTGCGTTTCGCACGCCGGCGGATGTCGGCCGTGTCATCGTCGACGTTGACGAGACGCAGCAGCAACTGCCGGGCCACGGGGCGGGCAGCCGGTGTGAGGCCTTGATAGAGCTCCTCGGCTCGGGCTCCGAGGGCGCCGAGCACGCCTCCACTCTCCTCGTAGTCGGCGATCGTGAGCCGTGTGTCGCTGCGGATGAACAACTCGGTCAGCGCGTGCTGCATGAGTGGCAGGGCTCCGGGTTGATCGGCGACGTCTCTGACGATCTGCCCGACGAGGCCGGGCTCGATGTCGAGCCCGACTCTGCGGGCCGGCCGCACGATGGCGAGGGTCAGGCCATCCTCGGACGGCACGGCGACGGGAATGACGGCTCGCTCCAGAAGCTCGCCGAAGCCGGTGTAGGCGAGCGGCCGGTCGAGGAAGTCGGCCCGCATCGTCAAGACGACCCTGACACGACTGTCGGGCTCCGAGACGGCTGCAGCCAGCGACTCGAGGAACGCCCGGCGGGTCTCCTCGGTGGCGGTCAGGGAGAACAGCTCTTCGAATTGGTCGACGATCAGCAGCAGCTCGGCTTCCCCGTCCGGGAGGATCTCCTTCGCCACCCGCAGGAGCCCGCGGCTGTCACCCTGGAGCACCTCGAGCATGTCCGGCGGGCGCTGGACCGCCACCCGCAACAGCGCCTCTTCGAGCTCCTCGAACGGGTAGGCGCCCGGGAACATCTCGGTCACGTGCCACGAGTCGGAGTCGTCGATGGCGCCGGCGCGAATGCGAGGGATGAGCCCGGCCTTGACGACCGAGGACTTGCCGCAGCCGGACGGACCGACGATGGCCACCAGTCGCTGTGACGCGATCGCGTCGAGCAGGCGCTCGATGAGCTCGTCACGGCCGAAGAAGTCGTCGGCGTCGCGCTCCTGGAAGGCACGCAGGCCTTTGTAGGGGTTCCGCACGTCGTCCGGTCGTTGGGCGAGGACCGGCTCGGTGACGACCACGTCGGCACCGAGGGCCTGTCGCAGCGCACGGAGCAGATCGTCGACGCGCTCGAACCGGCGCTCCGGCTCTTCCGACATGGCTCGGTCCAGGACGTCGGCCACGGGCGAGGTGGCCGACTCGGCGGACACGCCGAGGAGATCGGCGGCCAGGGCCGCCAGGGAGTACAGGTCGCTCGCCGCGGTTGGCAGCTGGCCGCGCAGCACCTCGGGTGCGAGATGCCCGGTCGGCCTACCGGGTGCCGTCGCCGCGCCGCCGGCGATGACGAAGTCGGTGAGGTAGGCGTTGCCGTCCTCGTCCAGCAGCACGTTGCCTGCGTGCACGTCGAGATGCAGCACGCCGCGCCGGTGCGCATACGAGAGCGCCGCGCCGACCTGCTCGAGGAGTCGCAGCGCCGG
>JBPEXB010000032.1:0-2858 GCA_052032125.1 Acidimicrobiia bacterium | reverse complement strand
GGATCTCGGTGCGCACGTCATCGCCGTAGCGGGCGTTGCGAGACAGATCGACGATGCCGACCACCCCGTCGTCAGTGGAGACCGTCACGAGGCCGTTGTCGACGTCACCGACCGCGGCGATCTCGGGATCGACCGGTGGCAGCGACGTCGCCGTGACGGTCGAGATCGACGCGCCGAGCAGGTGCTCGATGAGCTCGAACTCGTGCACCCCGCAGTCGACGAACAAGCCCCCGCTGACCTCCCGGGAGCAGAAGGCGGGTGGAGGTGGATCGGCGTCCCACTGGGAGAGCCGGATCATCACCGGCCGGCCGATGGCCCCCTCGGTGAGCAACTGCCGAGCGGCGGCCCACGGCCGCGAGAACCGACGCCAGAACCCCACCCCCAGGACGACGCCGGCGTCATCGGCGAGCTGTTGGAGCCTCAGCGACTCTTCCGGATCGAACGACAGCGGTTTCTCGCAGAGCACCGGCACCTGTGCCTCGATCGCCCGCTCGACGATCGACGGATGGGTCGGAGTCGGGGCGGCGACCACCAGGCCGTCAACCCCCACCAGCGCCTCGTCGAGGTCGGCCGTCGTGCGACCGCCGCGCGCCACGGCCTCGGCTGCTGTTGCATCGACGTCGACCACCATCGCCAACCGCGCATCACGGGAGCGACGGATCGCTGCGCCGTGCACCGCACCCATGCGACCGGCCCCGACCAAGGCGAGCGCCACAGACATGGCCGGCAGACTAGAAGCGGCCTCGCGTTCCTCGACGCCGGCTGGGGAGCGACCCGCACCGGGCGCGATGCCGGCTCGGCTGGACGGCTAGCGTCGCCGACCATGGAGTTGGCGGGAACGACCTGCGTGGTGACCGGCGGCGCGGGAGGCATCGGTAAGGCGCTGGCCCGCCGGTTCCTCGCCGAGGGTGCCGACCACGTGGTGATCGCCGACCTCGACCCCGACGTGACCTCGGCGGCTGCCGATGAGCTCGGCGTGCGGGGCATCGCCTGCGACGTCACGGACGGCGACGCCGTGCAGCGGCTCGTGGACCGGGTGCTCGACGAGTGCGGGCCGATCGACCTCTTCGCCAGCAACGCGGGCTTCTCGATCGACGGCGGGTTGGATGTCACCGACGACGGGTGGCAGCTCCTCTGGGAGCTGCACGTGATGGCGCACGTGCACGCGGCGCGAGCGGTGATCCCGTCGATGAGGGCGGCCGGGGGCGGCTACCTGCTCCAGACCGTGTCGGCGGCGGGACTGCTGGCGTCGCTCTCCAGCCTCCCCTACACGGTGACCAAGACCGGCTCGCTGGCGCTCGCCGAGTGGCTGGCGATCACGCACCGGGCCGACAACATCCGCGTGTCGGCGATCTGCCCACTCGTGGTCGAGACGCCCCTGACCGAGCGGTTCGCACTCGATGCGACACCCGGCGAGACGATGACGCCCGACGAGTTGGCGGAGATCGTGGTCGACGGGGTGCGGGCGGAGAGGTTCTTGATCCTGCCGCATCCGGAGGTTGCGGAGTACGTCACCCGCAAGATGTCCGACCGCGACCGCTGGCTCTCCGGCATGTCACGGTTGTGGGAGCGGGTCGTTCCTTAGGCTCCGGTGTACCTGGAGGTACACAACAGCCGAAAGTTGGTCTGTTCGCACCTCAGCGCTCCCTCCACGATCGTTGTCGTCGAGGACGAACATTCGGCTGACATGTACCCAGAGGTACAGCCGAGCCTAAGGAACGACCGAATCCGCCCACTCGAGGGCCCGGACGAGCAGGCTGGCGGCCTGGCCGCGGGTGAGGTCGGCGTCGGGGCAGAACGTCGTCTCGGTGCACCCGAACGCGATCCCGGCCGCCGCCAGCGCATTGATCGAACGCTCCATGCCGCGACCGTCGTCGTCGGTGAAGTAGTCGGTCTCGGCGTCGGGGATGTCGAACGCCCGGTCGAGCATCACCGCGAAGTGCCCTCGGGTGATGCTGTCGAACGTGCAGAACTCCGTCTCGGTGCACCCTCGGGTGATCCCGGACGCGGCGAGCCGGTTGATCATCGGCTCCGCCCACATCGCGTCGTCGGTGAAGAAGTCCTCGGTCGTCGCCGGGAGATCCAGTGCCCGGTCCAGCAGCACGGCCATCGCATACCGGGTCAGCGGATCCATCCGGCACGACACGCCGGCCTCGCAGCCGAGGTAGACGCCGAGTGCCTTCAGCTCGGTCAGGGCCGGCTCGTGCACGCTGCCGTTGTCGTCGTCGAACGGGTCGGGGCAGCCGACCCGCTTCGTGTCGCTGATGATCAACTGATCGAGATCGAGGTCCATGTCGTTGGGTGCGGGCGTCGCGCCTCCGTGGAACACGTTCAGGAAGAACTCCCGGACGTGGATGTTCGACTCGGTCTCGCGCCGGAACGTCATGCCGTCTCGGGACATCGCCTTCTCGCCATCCAGCCAGCCCTCGAGCAGGCCGTCGGACGAGCCGGGGGTGTTCAGACGCACATGACCCTCGACGCAGTACCAGCGCCCGTGCGTCACCACGCCGGGGTCCCAGTGGATGTTCTCGCCGCAGTTGCCCGGCTGGTCGAGGTGATAGACGTAATAGCCGATCAGGTTGCCGTCCGGGCCGGCGTCGAAGGTGTCGGTCGCCTTGAACAAGACCCGGGCCGACCACCCAGGGGACGCCTCGGTCGAGGGGATGCAGCCGCGAGCGCTGGCGCTGTAGATGCCGGCCGGGCCCGGCAGCTTGCCGTCGTGATCGGTGTCCCAATTGTTCAGGCGCAGCATGTACCGGAACCAGATCTCATCGACCGGATCGCCAGGGAGGTAATAACGAGCGCCGACAGCCCGATTGGTGCCGGCGGGGACGTCGATCCTCATCGCGGCACCGTCG
>JBPEXB010000319.1:0-9511 GCA_052032125.1 Acidimicrobiia bacterium | reverse complement strand
TCAGGTCCTGGAACTCGTCGACCAGCAGGTGGCGGCAACGCCGCTGCCACCGGGCCCGCAGGTCGGGGTCGGTGACGAGCGCCTCGATGGCGCCGTACACCTGCTCGCCGTGGTCGGCCTCCCCCCGCTGGGCCAGGCGCCGTCGGTAGCGAGCGAAGCCGTCGCTGAACCCGGGGATGTCGTCCCGTTCGGCCTCGACGTCCTCTGGCGCGCGGAGCCCGGAGCGGACGGCGTCCAGCGCCTCGACGTACGGCCCGGTGGGATCGGAGTTCGGGCGGTTGGGAATCGACAGCAGCCGGTTGAGGTGTGACCGCACCGCCGGCTCCGAGATGAGCTCCAGCCCGGGACGGGCCTCGGCCAGGATGGCCCATCCCAGGGCGTGGATCGTCCGAACGTTGACGCCCGCCACACCGATGCGGTCCCGCAACTCGTCGGCTGCTCGCCGGTTGTAGGCGACCGCCCAGATCTGGGAAGGCTCGACCTCCCAGCGGTGTGCCAGGTGGGTGATCCGGGCGGTGAGGGTGCGGGTCTTGCCGGAGCCGGCCGGGGCGACGATGCGGGCCGGCCCGGCACCATGACCCACTGCAGCCAGTTGATCGCCGGCCAGCCCGTCGCGGGGTGGTGGCTCGATGTCCGTGACCGGGCGAAGCCGCCCGGCGTCGACGTCTTCTCCGCTGATGACCGTGGCGTCGCCGGGCATGGTGATGGGCCCGCGGGGACCGCCGTCGATCCAGATGTCGGTGCCGTCCGGTCCCACCGCATCGGCCGCGTCGCCCGGGGTCACACCGAGCCGGGCGGCCTTGACGGTCCACCACCACTTCAGGTCGCCCGAGCGGGCGTCGTAGTTGTTGGTGAAGCAGAGGAATCGGAGCCGCTCGTGCGGAAAGAGATGGTCGGCCGAGAGTTCGTGGACGTCCCCGTGGTGCCGTTCGGGCCCATCGAGTGCGTCTGTGGCGAGGTGCCAGCGCACCACGGTCGGCGTCCGGCTCACCCAGGCTCGGTGCAGCCGGTCGACCAGCGCCTCGAGCGAGGCGCCGTCGGCCACCACCTCGGGGGTGAGCACCTCGACCGGCGACGCCGACCAGGGTTCGGGCACAGGGGCGTCGCCGGCCACCACCACCCCACGCCCGAGGGCGCGCACGATCGCAGCAGGAACCTTCCACGTCATGCAGCTGAGCGTAGGCGCCGCCTGTGACGGTTCGACACGTGACGGTTCCACGCGTACCGGTTCGATGTTGGGCCCTGGTAGGTTGCGGGCACTCGTGACCTCCCCCCTCACCATCATCTGCCATGGCGCCCGTGGCTCGATGCCGGTCTCCGGGGCCGATTACGAGGCCTACGGCGGTCTCACGACTTGCTACGAGGTCGTCACCGAGCCAGGGCACCGCCTGATCGTGGACCTGGGCACCGGTGTGCATCACCTCGGTCCGTCGCTCGATCCGGCCCTCGACAAGACCTTCGACGTCTTCTTCACCCACGTGCATTGGGACCACACCCATGGCGTGCCGTTCTTCCATCCGCTCTACGACCCGGCCGCCACGATCACCTTCCACGCCCGACCGGCCGAGGGCCTCGGCCCCGAGGAGATGGTGGCGATGCTGATGCAACCACCGTGGTTCCCCGTGCACTTCGACCAGACGCCCGCCACCAAGATGTTCGACGAGTTGACCGATCGGCCGCTCGAGCTCGGCGGGGTCGAGGTGCGCAACGCGGCCCTGCATCATCCATCAGGGGTGACCGCCTACCGGTTCACCTCGGGTGGCCGCTCGATCGTCCTCGCAACGGACGTCGAGCCCGCTCCGTGGAGCGACGAGCGGCTCATCGACCTGGCCATGGGCGCCGACGTGCTGATCCACGACGCTCAGTACTTCCCCGACGAGTACCGGGAGGGCAAGGTGGGTTGGGGCCACAGCACCTGGGAGGACTCGGTGCGGATCGCCGAGGCGGCTGGCGTCGGACGGCTCGTCATCACGAGCCACGACCCCTACCGCAGCGACAAGGGGGTCGACGAGATCGTGGCGGCGGCGAGCGCCCACCTGCCGACCGAGGCGGCGGCGGTCGGTCTGCGGATCACGGCCGGCTGAGTCCGCCAGACGTGCGCCCCGCCCGCCCGCCTGTCACGATGCGCTGATGCGATGGCTCGCCTACCGATACATGCGCCTCCGAGGGTGGACGATCGACGGTGTGGCGCCTGACGTTCGCAAGTTCGTCGTCATCGGTGGGCCGCACACGTCCAATTGGGACTTCATCGCCTTCCTCGGCGTGATCCACCACCTCGGCATTCGGCCGAAGGTGCTCGGCAAGCACACGCTCGTTCGATGGCCGTTCGGGTGGATCATGCGCCGGTGGGGTGTGATCCCGGTCAACCGGGGGGTGCCCGAGAACACCGTGCAGCGGGTGCGGGAGGCGTTCGACGCCAGTGAGGAGATGATGCTCGTCATCGCCCCAGAAGGCACCCGCTCGCGGGCCGAGTACTGGCGGTCAGGCTTCTACAAGATCACGCTGGGCGCCGACGTCCCTCTGCTGATGGCTGCGATCGACGGTCCCACGAAGCACGTCAAGGTCAGCAGGCCCATTCGGTTGTCGGGCGACGCCCACGCCGACATGGATCGGATCCGCTCGTTCTTCGACGGCTACCGGGGCATCAAGCCCGAAGGGCGCAGCCCGGTCCGCCTCCGGATCGAGTGACGGCGTCTCCTAGGCGTCGAACACCCATCGAATCGCCACGACGATCGGCACGATGACCCACGGCGCCGCCGCCAGGATGATGCCGATCAGCGCGAACACCCTCGCCTGATCGCGGGGCGGCCGGCCGCAGCGGCCAATGGTCTGCCACAGCGCCTCGAGGGGCCGGTCGAGTGTGAGGTGGATGCGACGGCGCGCCACGGCCGCTCCTCGCACGATCGTCCACGCCAGCCCGGCGACGAGCAGTCCCAGGACCACGGTGGCGATCACCTCGGTCCAGCGGTTGGTCGTGGCGGCCCGGGCTCCGGCAGCCGCGGCATTGGCGATCCACGACACCGCCGCACCGCCGACCAGGAAGGCGGCCGCTCCGAGGGCGTTGCGCTTGAAGCCGGGCGACAGCCGCTCCATCTGGATGCGGGCGATCATCAGCATGCGGCCCTGTGGGTCGTCCAGTGCTGCGTTGGCCTCGCGGCGGGCGTAGAGACGGACCATCTCGTCGGTCACCACGGCCAGATGGCTGCGGACGATGAACTGCGTGACCTGCTGGGCGAGGAAGGACGCCACGGGGCGGAGGGGCCCGGTGCCCATCTGCACAGAGCGCGCCCCGTTGCGGTCGAGCACCTCGAGGGCCCTGATGACGAGCCGGTGCGCAGCGGAGAATCGCTCGGGATGGCCGAGCGGCCGTGGCGCCGAGACCTCCAGCACGATGTCGCGATCCACGGCGTCCTGGGCACCCAGGCCGGTGAGGATGTCGTTGGCCTCCCGACCGTCGCCTTTGCGAAACGCCTGGAAGGCGGCGAACTTCTGATCGAGGTCGTCGAGCAGCAGTTCGGGTGGGGGATCGTCGGTGCTCGCCCCGGGCTCCGAGGCCTCTCTCTCGGCCATGGCGGCGAGGTTAGTGAGCGGGCTCCTTGCGGCCCCGGATCAGGAGAGGCCTGGCGCTCGACGGCGGGCCACGAGCACCAGCCCGGCGCCGGCGATGATCATCAGGCCGCCCACTGCGGCCGTGCCCTCGGTTCCCAGTCCCGTTTGCGGGAGCACGGTCTGGTCGATCTCGGTCGGCAGCACGGAGACGGCCGGACCGGCGGCCGGCGAGACGCTGGCCCCCGTCGCCGTGATGCTGGTTGCCTCGGTGGTCGTGGCTTCGGTCGTGGATGGCACCGGCGTGGCCTCAGTCGTGGATGGCACGGTCGTGGACGTCGTGGTGGTGCTGCTGCTGGTCGTGGTGGCCAGGGTGGTCGTGGTCGTGCTGGTCGTGGTCGTGCTGGACGATGTGGTGCTGCTGCTGGTCGTGGTGGTCGCCTTGGTGGTGGTGGTCGCCTTGGTGGTGGTGGTCGGCTTGGTGGTGGTGGTCGCTTCCGTCGTCGTGGTCGCCTTCGAGGTGGTGGACGGCTTGGTGCTGGTGGTGCTGGCCTTGCTGCTCGACGGGGCCGCGTCGGTGCTGTCGGTGGTGGTCGTGCTGGTCGTGCTCTTGCGCGAGTAGCAGACTTCGACGTAGTCGATCGGCACCGGCTCGCCCTTCCGGCGGACGAGAGAGGCGAGGTCGGCGAAGGGCGGCGCGGTGTAGATCGTGGCGGCATTGCCGGCCTGGATGATCACCATGTCGATGTCGAATCCGCCCGCCGAGTTGACCGAGGTGAGCCCGTCGTCCGAGTAACGGATCGAGACGGCGTCGTTCCGCAGCGGCGTGGGTGGCCCGTCGGCGTCGCGTAGCGCGAAGTCGCCGATCTCACACGACTGCACGCCCGGTATCACCACTCCGCCCTGGGCGCCCGCATGCGCCGTCGGGACGCCGACGACGGCCGAGAGGATGAGGACGACGCCGACGAGCGTCGCCAGCCCCGCGAGGGCCTGGGTCGTGGCGAAGCCTCCCACGGCCGGAGCGCGATGTTTGCCCTTGTACCGCATCCGTCGCATGGCTCCCTCCCTGGTGGAGACCGACGTTGCGCGTGGAGGAAACCTACTCGGTGGGAACGACGGGCGTCCGGCACCGGGGCCGTCGCCCGTCGCCCGTCACCCGTCATCCGTCGCCCGTCACGGCCCCGCAGGGGAGCGACCGTCCGTTTCATCGAGCAACAGCGCGTGTCTTCCGAGGCATGTGGCCGGATACGTGCGCTCCCGAAGGGAGCCTCCTCGTAGGCCACGAAAGAAGACAGCCTCCGCGACCCGGGACCCGGGGACCCGGTTCCCGGGCTCCAGCTCCCTTCTACAGTTCCTCCGATGTCCGACATGCTCTCGATCGGTGAGGTGGCGCAGCGATGCGGGGTGGCCACCTCCGCGTTGCGCTTCTACGAGAGCAAGGGCCTGATCGAGTCGGTCCGCACCGACGGCAATCAGCGCCGCTTTCCCCGCTCCACGATTCGAGTGGTGTCGGTGATCAGGGCGGCACAGGCGGTCGGGCTGACGTTGGAGGAGATCCGCGCGGCGCTCGAGGCGCTCCCCGAGCGGCGGGTTCCGACCAAGGCGGACTGGGAGAAGATGTCGGCGTCGTGGCGAGACCAGCTCGACGCGAGAATCGCCGAGCTGAACGCGCTGCGGGCCGATCTGAGCAGCTGCATCGGATGCGGGTGCCTCTCGTTGAAGTCGTGCGCGTTGTACAACCCGGACGACCGGGCCGCGGCTGCAGGAGCAGGGCCCCGCTATCTCATGGGCGACGACCGGCCAGACATCACCTCTTGACTTGAAGCAAGCTTCAAGTTGTACGTTGGGTGCATGACCACCCTCACGACCTACGACCACGCCGATCTTCCCGCCCTGATGTCGCGGATGACCGGCGCCGACAAGCATTCGTTCGCGGCCACGTCCACGCTCGACGTGATCTGGACGCTCTACGACCGGGTCCTGCGCATCGACCCTCGCCGGCCACGAGATGAGGACCGAGATCGGTTCCTCCTCTCGAAGGGCCACGGGCCGATGGCGTACTACTCGGTCCTGGCCGCCCGAGGGTTCTTCCCGGTGGAATGGCTCGACGGCTTCGGCTCGTTCGACTCACCGCTCGGCCACCATCCCGACCGGACGCTGATCCCGGGTGTCGAGATAGGAAGCGGCTCGCTCGGTCACGGCCTGGCGATGGCCACTGGGCTGGCACTCGGCCTGCGGCTGCGAGGGGGCGACCAGCACGTCTTCTGCCTCGTCGGCGATGCCGAGCTGGACGAGGGCAGCAACCACGAGGCGATTGCCATCGCCGGCCGGAAAGGGCTCCGCAACCTGACGGCCATCGTCATCGACAACCAGTCGAGCTCGCTCGGGTGGCCGGGTGGAGTCGAGCGGCGTTTCGAGATCGAAGGGTGGTCGTCGGCCCGCATCTCGGGGCGGGATCACGACGCCATCGGCGAAGCGTTGGAGGCCACCCGCCAGACCGGCCCGGCCATCGTCGTGGCGGAAGTGGAGGCCCGCGATGCGTAGGACCACCGACCAGCGCGCCCGCTTCTACGACACGGTGGGCGACCTCCTGCCGATCCACCCCGATCTGGCCGTCGTGCTGGCCGACATCGGCGTCGGCGCCATCCCGGGCGCCGGCGACCGGGTGATCAACGTGGGCATCAGGGAGCAGGGCATGATCGGTGTCGCGGCAGGGCTGGCCCTCGCCGGGTACCGGCCGATCGCCCACAGCTACACGCCGTTCGTCATCGAGCGGCCCTTCGAGCAGATCAAACTCGACTTCGCCCACCAGGGCTTGCACGGGATCCTCGTGTCGGTGGGCGGAAGCCACGACTGGCCACAGGGCGGCCGGACCCACCAGGCGCCCGAGGACGTCGCCCTGATGGCCACGCTGCCGGGTTGGGCCATTCACCTGCCCGGTCACGCCGATGAGGTCGAGGCGTTCGTGCGGCACGAGGCCGGCGACGACGGCAGCGCCTACATCCGGCTGTCCGGCCGCTCCAACCGGCAAGCCCACGCCGCCGCGGATGGTCGGCTGGCCGTCGTCCGCCCGCCGTGGAACGGCGCCCCCGTCGTGCTGGCGATCGGTCCGATGCTGGATCCGGTCCTGGAGGCGACCGCCGGTCTCGATGTCGGCGTGGCCTATGCGGCCACGGTGCGGCCGATCGACGCCGAGGGTCTGCGGGCGGTGGTGGGCGGCACCGACGTCGTGATCGTCGAGCCCGTCCTCAGCGGGACCCTGGCCCCGGCGGTCAGCGCCGCCCTCTCCGACCGTCCGATCCGACTGCTGTCGATCGGCGTCGGGCACGGGGAGCTGCGCAAGTACGGCGGCGCCGAGCATCACGATCGAGCGTGGGGTCTCGACGCACCCCGGCTGCGGACCCGCATCGCCGAGTTCGTCCGGCCGGTCCGTCACACCGACCGTCTCGTCGAGATCCGGTGACGCCCCTCCGCCACGACGCCGTCAATTAGGCATCCGCTACCGAGGTCACTCGCGCCGTCGCTTCGTACCTTGCCGGGACGACCAGCGAGGAGCGAATCATGACGACGGTGGCGGAGGAACAACACATCGGGCTGCAGGCGCCGGCCGCGGGGTCGTGGCTGCAGCCCGCCACCCGAGCCGGCTTGATCGACCTGGCGCCGTTCGTGGCCAGCATCATCCCGTTCGCCATGACGATCGGCGCCACGATCGCGGCCAGCCAGGTCGACAACCTCGTCGGCTTCCTGGGCGCCCCCATGATCATCGGCGGCACGTCGCAGCTCGCCGCCATCACGCTGCTCGATGCGGGTGCCGCCGCCCTCGGCGTCGTGATCACGGCCCTCGCCATCAACCTGCGGGTGGCCGTCTACAGCGCCGTGCTGGCTCCCAAGTTCGGCGTGCAGCCGCGCTGGTTCCGCTGGGCGGGGGCGGCGATGATCGTGGATCAGACGTTCGCCGTGGTGGACGCCCGCATCGACGAAGGCCGTGATCCGGCCTGGATCCGCCGGTACTACGGGACGAACGCGATCGGCCTGGCCCTCGTGTTCATCGTCTTCGTCGGCGTCGGTGTGCTGGTCGGACCGGCGATTCCCGTGTCGTGGGAGCTGTCGTTCGCCGGCATCGTCATGTTCTTCGCCCTGCTGATCCCCTCCGTGACCTCTCGGTCCACCCGGGTGGCGGCGGTGGTCGCCACCGCGCTGGCGATCGTGCTGGTCGATCTCCCCAACGGCTTCGGCCTGGTGGTGGCGGGGCTGGCGGGAGCCGGATCGGGCGCCCTCGTGAGCAGGAGTGGTCGATGAGCGACTTGATGGTCTTGAGCGTGATCGCCGCCGGTTCGTACGCCTTGCGAGCGTCGTTCGTGGCAGTGCTCGGGCCCCGCACGCTGCCCGAGCCCGTCCAGCGCACCCTCGACCACGTGAAGCCGGCGATGTTCGCAGCCCTGGTGGCCACGGCGATGACGACCCGAGCGCTCTTCGACGCCACGCACCTCGTGGCGCTGGCGGTGGCGGCGCTGGTCGGGCTGCGCGGTGCGAACCTGATCACCACCCTGGTCGCCGGCATGGCGGCACTCCACCTGGCGCGGTTGGTCCTCTGATCGCGGCCGGCGCAGGGCGCCGCCTGGCACGACTTCCCAGGCCCCGGAGGTGCTCGCCTGGGCGGCGCGGACTGCGACAATGCGGAGGTGATCTGTCCGTCCTGTGGGAGCGCCTCGTCCGCCGCCGCCCGATTCTGCGGCACGTGCGGCCACCCGCTGCAACGGCTGTGCGCGTCCTGCGGTGCCGAGGTGGGGGCATCCCATCTCTTCTGCACCACATGCGGGTTCAAGGTCGACGACCCGGCGCCGTCCGAGCGTGAGCCCCACCCGTCCGAGCGCAAGCTCGTCACCGTCCTCTTCGCCGACATCGTCGGAAGCACGGCGCTGGTCGAGGGCATGGACCCGGAGGACGCCGGCGAGGTGATCGGCCCGCTCATCGAAGCGATGCGGGCGGGCGTGAATCGATATGAAGGGGTCGTCAACCAGGTCGAGGGCGACGGCATCATGGCGTTGTTCGGGGCGCCGGTGGCCGACGAGCACCACGCCATCGGCGGTTGCTTCGCCGCCATCGACATCCCCCGACTCGTCAAGTCGGTCGACCCGGAAGTGGACGTCCGGGTCGGGGTGCACTCCGGCGAGGTGCTGGTGCGATCCGAGGACCGAGACCTCTCCAGCGACTACGTCGCCTCCGGGCCGACGGTGCATCTCGCGTCCCGACTGGAGCAGGCAGCCCGGCCGGGGATCCCGCTGGTGAGCTCGGACACGGCCAACCTCGCCAGCGGCAACGTCCGAGTGGGCCCACCGGCCCTGCTGGCGGTGCGCGGCTTCGACGATCCGATCGAGGTGCGGGAGCTGCTGGGGAAGGGCGACGGCCGTGGCTCGCTGCAGGCCCGGATGGCCCGGCGGCTGACCGACTTCGTCGCCCGGCGAGATGAGCTGCGCCTGCTGAGCTCAAAGCTCACTGAGGTCGAAGGCGGTTTCGGGTCGGTGGTGTCGGTGGTCGGCGGCCCCGGCGTCGGCAAGTCCCGTCTCCTCCACGAGTTCATCAACCGTCTCGATGAGCAGGTGCGGGTGCTGACCGCCCAGGCCTCCCCGTACGACCGTTCGACGCCCTACCGACCCATCGCCGAGATGATGCGGTCGTTCCTGGCCCGACGTGGCGGCGGACCGTACAACGTCGAGGAGACGCTCGAGGGGCTCGACCCGAGCCTCACGACCTACTCGGACGCCATGGTCGCCCTGATCGGTGGCGATCCGAGTGCGGCCTGGATGGCCTCCGATGCCGGGCTGCGGCGGCAGACCACGCGCAGGGCCATCCGGGCGACGCTGGGCGCCGCCGCCGCCGAGGCGCTGTTGGTGGTCGTGCTCGAGGACCTCCACTGGATGGACAACGAGTCGCTCTCCGTGATCGACGAGCTGGTGGATCTCGC
>JBPEXB010000318.1:0-3745 GCA_052032125.1 Acidimicrobiia bacterium | reverse complement strand
GTCCTCGGCCCGGCGGACCAGGATGTTCGCCTCCTCGGTCGCCTCGGCGACGATGTTCGAGTCGGCGACCAGGCTGTCGGCCTTCTGGCGGGCACGGGCCACGAGATCGCGGACCCGCTCGTTGGTCCTCGCCACGAACGCCTCACGCTCGCGCACCATCCACCGGGCCGCTCGCATCTCCTCCGGCATCCGCTCTCGGAGGTTCTCGAGCATCGACAGCATCTGCTCGCGATCCACCATGACGTTGCCCGACAGGGGTACTGCTTTGGCCTCGCTGACCGCCACGATCATCTCGTCGACCAGTTCCTGGAGCTCGCCGACCCGAGGAACGCCGGGCGGGGGCGGCTCGGACGGCTGCACGTCCTCGTAGGACGCGTCCTCGTCGTAATCGAAGGGGGTGTGCTCATCGGTCATGTCGACCACCGTTCTTTCAAGAGCCGCCCGATGTCCCCTGGGACCAGTCCGTCGACGTCGCCCCCCAGCCGGCCGACATCTTTCACCAGCGATGAGGAAAGGTAGCCGTATTCGGGGCTCGTGGGAATGAACACCGTGTCGATGTCGGCGAGCGTGTGGTTCATCTGCGCCATCTGCAACTCGTAGTCGAAGTCCGAGACCGCTCGCAGGCCCTTCACGATGACGTCGACGTCGCGACTCTTGGCGAAATCGACGAGCAGCCCGTCGAACGAATCCACCTCCACCTTGGGCTCGTCGGCGAACAGGTCACGGAGCATGTCGACCCGCTCGGCCGACGTGAACATGGGCGTCTTCGACGGATTGCGGATGACCGCCACGACGACCTTGTCGAAGATCGAGACGCTGCGACGAATCACGTCGACGTGCCCGTTGGTGGGCGGGTCGAAACTCCCGGGGCACAGTGCCGTGCTCATCGACTCTCCTCGCTGCGATGGTCGCCTCGGTCCTCGTCGGGCTGACGCGCACCGGTGGTGTCGCCCATCGTCCGTCGGTACCGCCACAGCTGGGCGGTGCCGTAGGCGCGGGCGGCCTCAGGCACCAACCCGTCGACGTGAGGACGTTCCTCGCCTACCCGGCGATGCAGAACCACCAGCGCCCCTGGCGAGAGCCATGGGACGAGCCGGTCCAGCACCTCCACGACGGACGGTAGCGAGGCGTCGTAGGGAGGGTCAACGAATGCCAGATCGAAGAGGTCGTGCGGCGGGGCTCCCTCGAGATGCCGCGTCACGTCGGCGCCAACCACCTCGCCACCCAGCCCGATCGCCTCCACGTTGGTGGTCAGCGCGACGAGCGCCGCTCGGTCCCGCTCGACGAAGACGGCCGACCGCGCGCCGCGGCTCAGCGCCTCCAAGCCGAGAGCGCCAGAGCCGGCGAACAGATCCAGTACGCGCGAGCCGGGGACGTCGGCGGTTATCGAGGAGAAGAGGCCCTCGCGAGCCCGATCGGTCATCGGCCGGGTGGCCCGCCCCTCGGGACCCTTCAGGCGCCGTCCGCCCGCAACACCCGCCACGATCCTCACGGCCCGCGCCTCACGAGATGAACAGCCACTCGACGGCATCGCCGAGCATGGCGCGGATCTCGGCCTTGACGTCGGGGTGATCATCGAGCGCCGGATCGCGATCGACCATGGCGAACGCCTCACGCCGGGCGGCGATCAGGTCCTCGGCGTCCCGAAGGATGTCTCCGATCCGCAGGTCGGCGAGCCCGGACTGGCGAGCGCCGAAGATGGTGCCCTGGCCACGGATGCGGAGGTCCTCTTCGGCGAGGCGGAACCCATCGTTGGTCGAGACCATGGCTGCGATGCGAGCCTCACCGTCGTCGGTGGTCGGGTCGGCGACCAGGATGCATTGGGAGGCATGCGCGCCCCGTCCCACCCGGCCGCGCAGCTGGTGCAGCTGGCTCAGGCCGAAGCGATCGGCGTCCTCGATCACCATGACCGTGGCGTTGGGCACGTCGATACCGACCTCGATGACCGTCGTCGCCACGAGGACGTCGATCTCCCGGGCCCGGAACGCCGTCATCACGCCGTCCTTGTCCGCCGGTCGCATCTGCCCGTGCAGGAGCCCGACTCGCAGGTCGGGAAAGACCGCCGACAGCCGCTCGTGCTCGGCGACGGCGGACGCCGCCTGGACCTTGTCCGAGTCGTCCACCAGCGGACAGACGACGAACGCCTGCCGCCCTGCCGCGACCTCGTCGCGAATGACCCGGTACACCCGTTCCAGTTGCGGGCCGGTGGGCGCCACGGCCCAGGTCTCGACCGGGGTCCGTCCCGGCGGCATCTCGTCGAGGACCGACACGTCGAGATCGCCGTAGAGCGTCATCGACAGGGTCCGTGGGATGGGGGTGGCGGTCATGATGAGCAGGTCGGGGTCGGCCCCCTTGCCCTTGTCCTTCAACAGCACCCGCTGGTGCACACCGAAGCGGTGCTGCTCGTCGATCACGGCGATCCCCAGCCGGTGGAACTCGACTCCTTCCTGGATGAGCGCATGGGTCCCGATCACGATGTCGATGTCGCCCTTGGCGATCAGCTCTCCCAGCTCGTCGCGGCTGGTGTCACCGGGGGCACGGTGGCTGACCTCGGCGTTGGTCCCGGTCAGCAGTGCCACTCGCACTTGGGGACGGTCGGGGTCCAGCTCCAGCGGCTGATCGAAGAGCGTGGTCGGCCCTTCACGATCCGGTGCCATGCCTGCGTCCGCCAGCAGCGAGGTCACGCCGAGGTAGTGCTGCTCGGCCAGCACCTCGGTCGGCGCCATGATCGCTGTCTGGTGGCCGCCTTGTACGCCTGCCAGGACGGTCGCCACCGCCACGACGGTCTTCCCGGAACCCACCTCGCCCTGGAGCAGCCGGTGCATCGGGTAGGGCGCCACGAGATCACGGCCGATCTCGTCGATGGCCCGCCCCTGGGCGCCGGTCAGCGCATACGGGAGACCCTCCACGAAGCGGGTCACCAGTTCGCCGTCGAGGTCGTGCGCCACACCGACCGACTCGGCCATCTTCCGCCGCTTGGTCAGCGCCAACGCCACCTCGAGGCGGAAGAACTCGTCGAACACCAGCCGCCGGCGGGCGGGACCCACCTCGGCCAGCGACTCGGGGAAGTGGATCGACCCGATGGCCGTGTCGCGATCGAGGAGGTCGAGGCGATCCAGCAGCTCCTCGGGAAGCGGGTCGCTGACGGGCCGGGACCGCCCGAGGGCATTGTGGATGCCCCTCCTGAGGTAGCCGGGCGACGCCTCCCCGACCCCGGGATGGATGGGCACCACTCGTCCCACCACCAGGCTCTCGGTGCTCCCCTTGAGGACGTCCACCGCCGGAGCCTTCATCTGGAGCCGGCCCCGGAACCGCTCGACCTTCCCCGACAGGGCGACCTCGGAGCCCTTGTGCAGCTGACGTGCTCGGAAGGCCTGGTTGAACCACACCGCCTTGAGGGACGAGGTGCCGTCGTGGATCTGGGCCTCGACGATCACCAGGTTGCGACGCGGCCGGCGGGTGGAGACCGAGGACACCGTCCCGATCACGGTGACCTCCTCGCCGATGGGGACGTCGACCAGCGCCGACTGCGTCGAGCGGTCGATGTAACGGCGAGGGACATGGAGGAGCAGGTCGGTCACCGATCGGACGCCACCCTCGATCAGCGAGTCGGCGCGTTTCCCGCGCAATCCCTTCACCTCGTGGACGGAGAACCCCGTCAGATACGCGAGGCTGCGCTCGTTCCGCTCGCTCACGCGGATGATGGTATTGGGTTGTGGCCTTTGGGGGTACAACCCCAAAGGCC
>JBPEXB010000317.1:0-8359 GCA_052032125.1 Acidimicrobiia bacterium | reverse complement strand
GCCCGTGTGGGACGAGCAGGCGATGCGGTCGGCCGTTCGACGCTCGATGCTGCGCACGGCGGCCAACGTCGTGGTGCTGCTGGTGGCCGGGGCCCTGGCGCTGTATCTCGTCGCCGCGCTGGTGCTCCAGCCGCTGCTGGTCGATCGTGGAGGTCGGGCGGCCGCTGCCACCCGCCTCACCGCCGACTTGGCGGTGATGTTCAACCCCGGCGCGGCCGTCGAGGAGTGGACCTTCGAATCCGGATTGCTGTCACGGACCTCGTCCGTCCGGCTCGTGCGACCGGTCGGCACGAAGATCACCGATCTCGGCACGGTCAGCTCCCGGCTGACGCTCACCGGGTTCGGTGATGTCGACGGTGGGGCGTTCAGCCCTGTCGCCGTCCGCGAGACGGGCGGCGATGGCGACCTCGTCGAGAGCCTTCGACGCCTCGGGGACGGCACGGTGGCGACCGTGGAGCTCGTGTGGAACGAGCCCCTCACGATCGGCACCGCGGATGCGCTCACGCAGGCTCCCGAAGACGTCCGTGTGGTGTGGCTCGGGTTCGCGATCGACGCGTCCCGTGGCTACTCCGGACCGGGGTTCGACCCGGGCGGCGTGCTCGGGGGTGCTGCGTGCGACGGCGTGCCCATCCCCGGCGACCTGGCCGGCAGCGGCTCGGGCGGCGGTGGTGGCAGCGTCTTCACCCTCGAGCCCTCGGCGGTTCGGGCGTGGGGCCACGTCGACGCAGCGCTCGAAGACCTCCTCGCCCATCCCGAGATCCTCGAGGGTGTGACGAGCACCTGGTCGTCCGACGATGTCGAGCGGGCGAGGTCGTTTCTCGCCGAGCGGCAGGTCCGGACGATGGTCGTGACCGGCCCCACGGCCGAGGTCCTGTCCTTCATCGATCGAGCAGCCCCCGATTTCGGCGGGATCCGCGACATCGATTTCTTCAACTGGTTCTCTCCTCTCTGTGGAAGGTGAAACATGACTGTCCATGAACACATCCGGCGCAACCGCCGGCACGTCAAGTCGGGAATCGTGGTGGCCGCCCTCACCGCGGCGGGCATCACGATCCTGCGCATCGTCAACCTGGAGCACCGCGACGTCGGCGAGCTGCTGGGATCGGTCGCCCTGGGCGTGGCTCTCGGGCTGCCGGCCATCTTCGCCTGGCTCTCGCTCGACCGCCGCCCCAGCCTGCTGCCGGCCGCCGCCTTCGGCGGGATCGTGAGCGCCTTCTTCTCTTCGATCCTGCTGGTGCTGTGGATCTACCCGGTCTACGCCTGGTTCCGGGCGTGGAGCGAGCGGCCTGTGCCGTCGACTGCCACGCTCGGCGTCCGTCTGGCCCGGGTGGGGATGGCAGCTGCTGTGGCCGCCTCGTTCCTGGTCCTGTTCGTCCATCTCGATCCGGCCTGTCGCCAGACGCTGTCCGACGGCACGACGATCGAGGTGAGCGCGGCGGAGCGCGGCTTCTCGACCGGTTGGACGCTCGGGTTCGGGATGAGCAGCTCGCAGAGCTCATCAGGCGAGCTCGGCGGCGACGTCGTGGCCGAGACCTGCGACTCCGATCGCATCGTGCTCGGCGAGGCGCTGGCCTCGCTCGGCATCGCGGCGGGCGCCACCGGTCTCGCCTGGCGCTGGCCGCAGGGCACCGGGGTCGAGCAGCCGGAGGAGGCCACCGCGTAGCCTCGCTCCATGAGTGCCATCCGCTTCGGCATCTGCACCGACCAGAACCAGCCCTACGAGGAGCTGGTCGGTCGGTGGCGGATGTTCGAGGAGCTCGGGTTCGACAGTGTGTGGGACTGCGACCACTTCAACCAGCCGAGCCGTCCCGACGGACCGTACTTCGAAGGTTGGACGCTGCTGGCGGCGCTGGCAGCCTCGACCTCGCGGATCCGCGTCGGCGTCCTCGTCAGCTCCAACACGTTCCGCCACCCGGCGTTGCTGGCTCAGCAGGCCGTGACGGTCGACCATGTGTCGGCCGGCCGGCTCGAATTGGGCCTCGGCGCCGGGTGGTACGTGGAGGAGCACGATCGGTTCGGCGTCGAGTTCGCAGAGCCGGCGGAGCGGGTCTCCCGCTTCCGGGAGGCCGTCGAGATCGTCGACGCTCTTCTGACGAGCGAGTCCGTGACCTTCGACGGCCGCCACCACCGCCTGGACGCCGCCACGATTCGCCCTCGACCTGTCCAGCAGCCCCGCCCGCCGCTCACGCTCGGCGCCCATCGCAGCCGGATGCTCCGCATCTGCGCCGAGTTCGCCGACAGTTGGAACTCCTTCGGCACGGTCGAGGAGATCGCCGAGCGCAACGCCATCCTCGACCGCCACTGCGCGGACGTGGGGCGCGACCCGGGCGCGGTGCGCCGCTCGCTCTATTGCTGGTCGGCGATGATGCCCGACCAAGGCATGCCCGATCCCTGGTCGAGTCGAGACGCGTTCGACGAGGTCATCGGGCGGTACACCGAGGTCGGGATCGACGAATTCGTCATCGACCAGCCGCGGCACGACCAGCAAGCCGTGCTGGAGGAGGTCGCCGCCGACGCCTTGCCGCACTGGCGCTCCGGGTGAGCGGGGCCGTCGGATCGGATCCGGCCGTCGTCGATCGGCGCACCACGTCGCTCATCGCCGTGCAGGACCGATCCCTTCCGACCAGGACGATGACCATCGCCGGCACGGACGGGCGCATCGAGGCCCGCATCCTCTCGAAGGATCAATCCGGGCCGGCGAGCCGGCTGGTTCGGATTCCCGCCGGATGGGGCACCGGGATGGCGGGTTCGTTCGACGCCCGGCTGGAGGTCTTCGTCGTGTCCGGCGCGCTCACTCTCGGCGCCGACACGCTCGGCGAGTACGACTACGCCCTCGTCGAGCGCGGCCGGATGCTCGGTGGTGTGCGGGCCGAGTCCGACACGGTGGCGCTGCTGATGACCGACGCTCCAGTGCGCTACGACCTGACCGGTGGAGGATCGCTCACCGCAGCCACCGTCGGCCGATCCGCCGATGTGCCGTGGTCGGCGGTCGCGGAATTGCCCGGGAGGTTTTCGCGCATCCTGTTCTCGAGCCCGGACCGCCACATCTGGCTGTCGGGCGCCCGCCAGTGGTCCCACGCAGGACCGTGGCACCGGCACGGGGCCGCCGAGGAGATGTTCGTGCTCGACGGTGCCCTCCACCTGGTCGAGGCGGGCGGGGCAACCGTCGAGCATGGACCGGGGAGCTACAGCTATCGACTGGCCGGTGAACTGCACGCCGGGCCCGGCTCCCGCTCGTCGGAGATGGCGATCGCCTTCCACCGACTGCTCGGCCCGGCGTCGCTCGACTGGGAGGGTCAGCCCGACATCACCTGACGGGCGACCTCGGCGATCTCCTCGGCTCCCGGGACCACCGCTCGCTCCAGCGGCGGGCTGAACGGTATCGGGGCGGCGGCCGCCCCGACCCGGCGGGGTGCCGACCGGAGGTCACCGAAGGCTCGGGCGCTCACCGCCGCCACCACCTCGGCGCCGAACCCTCCGAACTCCCAGGCTTCGTGCGCCACGACCAGGCGCCCGGTCTTCGCCACCGAGGCGAGCACGGTGTCGAGATCGAGCGGGACCAGCGAGCGAAGGTCGATCACCTCGGCGTCGATTCCCTCCTCGGCGAGGGTGTCAGCGGCCTCCTCCGCATGCAGCGCCATCACCGAGTAGGCGACGATGGTGACATCCGCCCCGGGACGGCGCACTGTGGCCGAGCCGAGCGGGACGCGATGATCACCGGTCGGGACGGGCCCGCGCTTGGCCGTGATCTTCTTGTTCTCGAGGTACACGACCGGGTCGTCATCGTCGATGGCCGCTCGCAGCAGGCCTTTGGCGTCGGCCGGGTTGGACGGTGCCACCACCTTGAGGCCCGGCATGTGGGTGAAGATGCCTTCCAGGCTCGACGAGTGCTGGCCGGCCGAGGACCGCAGCGTGCCGTCCGACGCCCGCAGGACCAGCGGCACCGAGACCTGCCCGCCGAACATGTAGCGAAACTTGGCCGCCTGGTTCACGATCTCGTCCATGGCCCCGAGGGTGAACTCGACGAAGCTCATCGAGGCCACCGGACGCAGGCCGGTGACCGCGGCGCCCACCGCGGCGGCCATGATGACGGCTTCGGAGATCGGCATGTCGACCACCCGTTCGGCCCCGAACTCGTCGAGCAGCCCTCGAAACTGCCCGAAGTTCCCTCCCCAGCTGATGTCCTCGCCGAGGACGAAGACGTTCGGGTCCTCGCGCATGGCGAAGCGCATGGCGTCCACCGTGGCCTGGCCGAACGACATGCGGGCCGTCTCGGTCATGATGTGTAGACCGCCTCGAGCGCCGTGCTCGGGTCGGGCAGCGGGCTCGCTTCCGCGAACCGCTCCGCCTCGGCGACGGCCCGGGCCGCCTCGTCCCACACCGCCTGTCGTTCGTCGCCCGCCAGCCATCCGCGGTCGGCCAGCGTCGCCTCCCAACGATCGATGGGATCGGCGCCGCGTCGAGCCTCGACCTCGTCGGCTGACCGATACACCTCGGCATCGCCGACGTAGTGACCGCCGAAGCGGTAGGTGTCCATCACCAGCAGCGTCGGTCCATGGCCCTGGCGGGCGGCGTGCACGGCATCGGCGGCCGACGCGAAGACTGCGGCCGCGTCGTTGCCGTCGACCGTGCTGCCCGGGATGCCATAGGCGGCGGCCCTGACCGAGAGGTCGTCGACAGACGTGGTCCGCCGCCGGTCGGTGAACTGGGCGTACTGGTTGTTCTCGCAGACGAACACGACACCCAGCCGGTGGGTGGCGGCGAAGTTGACCGCTTCGTGAAAGGTGCCCTTGTTGATGCCGCCGTCACCGAAGAAGGAGATCGCCACCTGGTCGGTGTTTCGATACCTCGCCGAGAAGGCGGCGCCGGCGGCGATGCCGAGTCCGCCGGCCACGATGCCATTGGCGCCGAGCATCCCGATGGAGAAGTCGGCGACGTGCATCGACCCGCCACGACCGCGGCATGCACCCGTCTCCTTGCCGAACAGCTCCGCCATGATCGGCCCGAGCTCGATTCCCTTGGCGATCGCATGGCCGTGTCCCCGGTGCGTCGAGGTGATGACGTCGTCGGTCCGCAATGCCGCGCACACCCCGGCCGCGATCGCCTCCTCACCGAGATAGGTGTGGACGAACCCCGGCAGCTTCCCTTCGGCGAACAGCGCCTCGACCCGCGTCTCGAACACGCGGATGCGGACCATCGTGCGGTGCATCTCGACGGCGAGCTCGGGCGTGAGGGTCGTCATTGGGCCGTGTACCCGCCGTCGATGGCGAGGATCTGTCCGGTCACCATCGCCGCAGCGTCCGAGGCGAGGAAGACCACCGGCCCGGCGACGTCGACCGGGTCGCCGAGGCGATTCATCGGTGTGCGCGAGAGGAAGAAGTCCTTGAGCTGCGGCTCGGTCTCCCACATCTGCGTGACCAGTTCAGTGCCGATGTGGCCGGGAGCGACGGCGTTGACCCGGACCCCGTGGGGTGCCCACTCGACCGCCAACGAGCGTGTGAGCTGGACGACGGCGCCCTTGCTCACCTGGTAGCCGACGCTGCCTGGGTAGCCCACCAGCCCTCCGATCGACGCGAGGTTGACGATCGAGCCACTGCCCTGCTCCAGCATGTGACGCCCGACGATCTGGCACATCAGCAACGTGCCCCTCACGTTGACCCGCAGCACGTCGGAGAGCAGGTCGTCCGGGTAGGCGACGGCCGGCCCGCGCCCGCCGATGCCGGCGCTGTTCACGAGCACGTCGATGTGGCCACACTCCGCCAGGGCCTCCTCGATGCCGTGCTCCACGGCCTCGGCGTCGGTGACATCGAGCCACACGGCGGCGCCGCCCACGGCGGCGGCGGTGTGCTCATTCCCCTGCTCGTCGACGTCGACGCAGATGACCGAGGCGCCACATGCCGCCGACAGCTCGGCGATGGCCCTGCCGAGCCCGCGGGCGGCGCCGGTCACGAGCGCCACCTTGCCGCCCAGCGAGAACGGCCCGCTCATGGTCCGCCGACGACGTGGCCCAGCGTGGTGCCCACCGCCACCTCCTGGTCGGAAGCGGCGACGGTGATCTCCAGGCGGCCGGTGGCCGGGGCCTCCAGCGTCACCTCGGCCTTCTCGGTCTCGACCGTGACCACCTCCTGGCCCTCGGTGACCTGGTCGCCGTCCGCCGCCAGCCAGGCCAGCACGACGACGTCCTCCACGACGCCCATCTGGGGGACGACCAGCGGGGTTCGCAGGGCCATCAGATGTGGCCGTGGCGATCGAGCGCCGCCAGCGGCGTTTCGCCGGCCCGCATGTCATCACGCACGTGCTGTTCGGCCCCGACGATCTCCTCGGCCGTCGTGAGCACCCGCTCGGCGTCGGCCTGAGGAACCACGAGCACACCGTCGAACTCGCCGATGATCAGGTCGCCCGGGTGGACGACGACGTCGCCCACCGAGACCGGCACCTGGCTGGCCACCATCTCCCAGCGTCCGATGGCGTTCAGCGGCGACAGGTCGTTGTAGAACACCTGGAAGCCGATCGCCCGCAGGCCCTCGATGTCGCGGAGGTTCCCGTCGAGCACCACTCCGGCACAGCCGCGCTGCTGCGCCGAGTTGCCGGTCAGCTCGCCGAAATGGCCGACATGGCTGTCGGGATTGACCGAGACCATCACGCTGTCAGCAGGAAGTCGCTCGAACACTTCCAAGTAGGACGAGATCCGTTCGATACCCGTCTCCCAGTCCACGTGGGGTTCGATCGCCGCTCCCCGGACCGTGAAGGCCACGCCGACCATGCGCTGCTCCGGGAACAGCGGCCGCAGGCGGCTCGGCAGCACGTGCTCGGGCATCCCGAGCGAGTACAGGGCATCTGCCACGGCCGGCAGGTACAGCCTGCGATAGCGAGCGCACAGCTCGGCCGTCGGGATGGTCACCGGCCCTCCTCGAGATAGCGGATCGAGGCCAGCGCGTAGATCTCGGCTGCCTGGGCGACGCTGGCCGCCGCCATGTATTCGTTGGGGCTGTGTGCTCGGGGGAGCATTCCCGGCCCGAACGCTGCCACGCACGGGATGCCGGCGGTGACCTGGAAGGCCGGGGCGTCCGTGGCGCCCGGGAAGACGTCGAGCTTGGGCGACTCGCCGATGACGGCCTCGGCGGCGGCCTGCAGAACGGCGAGGAGCGGCTCGTCGGCCGCGATCTCGGTCGCCCCGACGAAGATCTCCCACACCAGTTCGGCGTGCAGTTCGGGATCGTCGGCCATGGCGTCCTCCAGGAACCGCTGCACGTCGGAGCGCATCTGCTCCTCCGTCTGGCCGGGCAGCGTCCGCACGTCGCAGGCGAATTCGGCGTTGCCGGGATAGACGCCGTAGAACACCCCGGCCTCCGCCATCACCCCGACGTTGACCGTCGGGCCGGTGGGGCAGAGCGGGTGGGGCTCGAAGGTGAGGTAGGACAGCAGCTGCTCGTCCATCCGCTGCATCAGCGCGGCCATCTTCAGGGTGGCGTTGACGCCGTGGATGCGATCCGAGATCGACGAGTGCATCTGCGTGCCGGTGATGCGGACCTTGAAGAGTGCCGCGCCCCGGGAGACCACGTGCAGTGACTCCCACTCTCGCTCGATGCCGCTCGGCTCCCCGATGAGGGCGACGTCGGCGCGCAGCAAGCCCTCCTCGGCCAGCCACTTCGAGCCGACCAGTGATCCTGCCTCCTCGTCGGCGGTGAACACACCGACCAGCTCGCCGGGAAAGCCCGGATGCTGGGCGTGGGCTCCCAAGGCGTACACCATGGCGGCCACTGCCGCCTTCATGTCGCCCGATCCGAGCCCGATCAGCTCTCCGTCCCGGACGATGGGGTCCCAGGGATCGGTCTTCCAGGCGCTGAGGTCGCCGGCCGGCTTGGTGTCGAGGTGGCCGGAGAGCATCAGGCTCCGCCCCGGCGAGTCGCCGGCGACGCGGACGATCAGGTTGGGGCGTTCCTCCGATGCCCCGACGCGCGTGATCTCGGCCACACCGAGCTCCTGGAGACGGGCGGTGACCAGGTCGGCGACGGCCCGCTCGTCGCCCGGTGGGTTGGGCGAGGGGGTGCGGATCAGCTCGCGGGCGAACTCCAGCACCTCGTCGGAGCGCGCTCGCACCCACTCCATGATCTGCTGCTCGACGCTCATGAGCGCACCACCTCCGAGCCGGCCATGGCGCCGAGCCGTCGCAATCCCTCGCTGATCGTGGCCTCGTCGGCAGCCAGGGAGATCCGCACGAACCCGTGGCCCCCGGGCCCGAACACCGATCCCGGCGCCACGCTCACCCCCTGCTGGTCGAGGAGATCGAGGGCGAACTGGAGGTCGGTCCGCCCGCCCAGATCGACCTGCAGCAGCATGTACATGGTTCCGGCCGGGA
>JBPEXB010000316.1:0-3852 GCA_052032125.1 Acidimicrobiia bacterium | reverse complement strand
TGTCGTCGCCCGGCACCGGGCCGCAACATCGGGCGATCCGCACCCAGACGTCGTCCAGCCCCTCGACGATCACACCTTCGCCCGCCGGTCGGGCCGCCCGCCGGCGGACCGGCCCGATCGGGCCTTGCTCGGTGTCCTCGTCGACCTCCTGCAGGCGCTTGATCCTGGTCAGCACCGTCGAAGGCGACAGCGCCCCATCCCCCACTGCCACGTACATGGCGTCGACGTCCTCGTAGTCGAGGGCCGCGGCCACCTCGGCCATCGACCCGTCGCGCACCTCGTCGGCCAGCTCGATGCGTTCCCGCCGCAGCAGGGCGGCGACTCGCTCCCGGCCTTCCTGAAGGGAGGTCTCCCGGCGGGCCCGGGTGAACCACTGCTTGATCTTGGCCCTGGCCCTGGTGGTTCGCACGAATCCGAGCCAGTCCCGGGTCGGCCCCGACTCCTCGGACCGGCTGGTGATGATCTCGACGATGTCGCCCGACTCGAGCTTGGTCGCCAGCGGCACCAGCCGCCCGTTGACCCGGGCGCCCGTACAGCGGTGCCCGACTTCGGTGTGGATGGCGTAGGCGAAGTCGACGGGAGTGGCGCCTCTCGGCAGGGTGCGCACGTCGCCTCGCGGGGTCAGCACGAACACCTCGTCCTGGTAGAGGTCGAGCTTCAGGTTGGCGAGGAACTCGGCGGGATCTGCGTATTCCTCCTGGAGGAAGCGCAGGTCGGCCATCCACGGCATGTCCGGCCCCGAGCCCTCCTTGTATCGCCAGTGGGCGGCGATCCCGAACTCGGCGCGGGCGTGCATCTCATGGGTGCGGATCTGCACTTCGAGCGGCTTCCCGTCGGGTCCGATGACCGTGGTGTGGAGGCTCTGGTACAGGTTGAACTTGGGCATCGCCACGTAGTCCTTGAACCGCCCGTGGACGGGCGGCCACATGGCGTGGATGAGGCCCAGGGCGCCGTAACAGTCCTTCACCTCGTCGACGAGGATTCGCACGCCGATCAGGTCGTGGATGTCCTCGAACGGGAGACGGCTGTCCATCATCTTGCGGTAGATGGAGTAGTGGTGTTTCGGACGTCCCGACAGCGACGCATCGATGCCGGCATCGCTCAAGACGCTCATGATCTCGGCCATGACCTTCTCGATCACCGCCTCACGCTCGGGAGCCCGCTGCTGGATCAGCTCCTCGATCTCCTGGTAGCGACCGGGATAGAGGATCTCGAAGGAGCGGTTCTCCATCTCGTGTTTGATCTCCTGCACGCCGAGGCGATGGGCCAGCGGGGCGTACACGTCGAGGGTCTCGTGGGCCTTGGCTCTCTGGCGGTCCTCAGGCAGCGACTTGATCGTGCGAAGGTTGTGCAGGCGGTCGGCCAGCTTGATGATGAGGACCCGGACGTCCTGGGCCATGGCCACGACCATCTTGCGGATGGTCCCGGCCTGCGCCTCCTCGCGGGACAACTCGAACTTGATCCGGTCGAGCTTGGTGACGCCGTCGGTGATCCGGGCGACATCGGGCCCGAACTGCGCCTCGACGTCCTCGAGCGTGAGGTCGGTGTCCTCCACGGTGTCGTGGAGCAGGGCGGCGGCGATCGTGTCGGCGTCGAGCCCGTAGTCGGCGAGGATCTGTGCCACCGCCAGCGGGTGGCTGATGAACGGGTCGCCCGACAGGCGGAACTGCCCGTCGTGGCTCTTCTGGGCGACCTCGTAGGCGCGGATGACGACGTCGAGGTCGGCCTCGGGGAAGGTGCTCACGAGGGCGTCGAGGATCGGCGTGAGCTCAGCAGCGGCGGCGTCGAGGCGCCGCTGGTCGGCGCGAGCTTCAGTCATACGACAGGATGGCGTGCAGCTCGAAGCCGTCTGGCAGCGCGGCGCGACCGTTCAGGAAGGCCAGCTCGATGAACACCGCCAAGCCGGCGACCGTCGCCCCGAGCCGCTCCAGCAGGCCCACGGCGGCGGCGGCGGTCCCGCCGGTGGCGATGACGTCGTCGACGATCAACACTCGATCGCCGGCTCCCGCCGCGTCCACGTGGGCTTCGAGCGAGTCGATGCCATATTCGAGCTCGTACGACTCGGACACGGTCTCATAGGGCAGCTTGCCCGGCTTGCGCAGGGGGATGAACCCGGCATCGAGTGCCCGAGCGACCGGCGTCGCCAGCACGAATCCTCTCGCCTCGATGCCGGCCACCGCGGTGATCCCGGCGTCGGCGTAGGGCTGGGCGAGCAGGTCGATCACCGATCCGAGGGCGGTCGGATCCGCCAGCACGGGCGTGATGTCCTTGAAGCCGACGCCCGGCTTGGGGAAGTCGGGAATGTCCCTGATCAGGCTCGACAGCTCGGCAGCGTTCATGAGGAGATTCTACTTCGGCCTTGGTGCTGCCCCACGGGGCACCACCAAGGAGTAGCGAGTCATCAGTAGTCAGTACAACGCGTCCGAGGTGACCGCGGTACTCACTACTCGCTACTCACTACTGACTACTGAGGTGAGGCGCAGCCTCACCTTCGCTTCTTCTTGGGTGGCCGTGGCACCGCTCCTGTGGGTCGGTCGTCCGGCGGGCCGGTGGCCTGCTTCTGGCCACGCGAGCTCATCCGGGCAGGCTTGGCGGTGGCCGGCTCCGATGCGGCAGCCTCCTCGACCTCCTGGCGTCGCGCCTCCTTCTTCCCGGCCCGGTAGCGGCGGCGTGACCACTCGTCCTCCCGCTCCTTCCAGAGGGCGAGGACCGGCGAGGCCACGAAGATCGACGAGTAGGTGCCGGCGGCGATGCCGACGAAGAGCGCCAGCGCGAACTCGCGCAAGGTGCCTGCGCCCAACAGGAGCGAGCCGATGAAGAGCAGGGAGCCGACCGGCAGGAGGCTGGTCAGCGAGGTGATGATCGAGCGCATCAGCACCTGGTTCATCGAGAGGTTCACCAGCGACGAGTAGGTGCTCCGCTCCTGGTCCTCGAGGACGTTCTCCTTGATCTTGTCGAACACCACGACCGTGTCGTAGAGCGAGTACCCGAGGATCGTGAGGATGGCCACGACCGTTGCCGGGGTCACTTCGAAGCCGAGCACCGAATACGCCCCGGCGGTGATCAGGAGATCGTGGAACAGGGCGGCGAGGGCGCCGACCGCCATCTTCCACTCGAACCGAATGCTGATGAAGACGACGACCACCCCGAGGAAGATGAGCAGCGCCTCCAGCGCCCGCTGGGTGATCTGGCGTCCGAACGTCGGGCCCACCGACTGCACGTCGGTCTCCTCGATCGTGGCCCCGGTCACGGACACGAGGTCGCGGACGAGATCGCGCTCCACGTCGAGCTCCAGCGAGCCGGTCTGGAGCCGGACGGCGGCACCGTCGTCGATCAATTGGATGCGCGCGGTGTCGCCCTGGGTGCCGAGTGCGTCGCGGATGTCACCGATGTCGGCGCCGGCCGGGTTGGGCGTCTCGATCGCCGTGCCGCCGGTGAAGTCGATGCTCAGGTTGAGCCCGCGGAAGATCAGGCTCAGGACGCACACCGCCAGCACGATCGCCGAGAGGCGGAACCAACGGCGCGCCTGGCCGACGAAGTCGATCTGGGTCTCACCCCGATAGAGGGTCCCCAGGGCGCTCACGCCGGCACCTCGGCCGGATGGGTGACGCCGCTGGCAGCTGCCACGCTGAACCGACCCGACTCGCCGAGCCGGCTCCGTGAGAGGATGCCGACCGCGTTGCGGGTGAAGTAGTAGGCGATGATCACGTCGAGCACCGTGGCGATCCCCAGCGCCTGGGCGAAGCCCTTGACCGGGCCGACCGCCAGGGCCCACAGGAGCAACGCCCCCATGAACGACACGAAGTCGGCGGTGAGGATCGTCCGGAAGGCACGGCTGAATGCCTCATCGGT
>JBPEXB010000315.1:0-2330 GCA_052032125.1 Acidimicrobiia bacterium | reverse complement strand
CCGCGGGATCGAGCGCGAGCCGCAGCGTGGTCCGTTGCTGGGCGATCTCGTGGCGCAGCGCATCGAGGTAGCGGTCGACCACGAGCGCGACTCGCTCTGCCGGATCCGTCGGGGCGTCGGCCGGGAGCAGGGACGCGGTCTCGGTCAGGGGGTACGCGGCGGCGAGGAGGTCGTTCTGGCTCTTGAAGTACCGATACGCCGTGGTGCGCGACACCTGCGCAGCCTCGGCGGTCGTCTCCACCGACGGGACGGCCCCCTCGGCCATCAGCTGCCGCGCGGCCTCGATCAAGGCGTCGCGCGTGCGCTGCTTCTGTGCTGTCCGACCGACGTGTTCGTACCCCGTTGACACGCCGCTCACGGTACCATATGTTCCTTCATGGGACAGGTAGTCCCACGAAAGAGGTGAGTGAGATGACGAGCACGGTGATCCGCCCGGCCGGCGACGGCGAACGTCGCTGGTTCTACGGCGGGGGCATCCACACCTGGAAGGTCTCCGCCGCCGAGAGCGGTGGAGCGATGGCGGTGTTCGAGGACGAACTGACCGGAGGCAAGATGACGCCCTGGCACGTGCATCCCGACAGCGACGAGTTCAGCTACCTGCTGGATGGTGAGGTCGAGGTGGACATCGACGGCGAACGTCGGCGCGTCGCCACCGGGGGTGCGTGGATGGTGCCTCGGAACGTGCCACACGCGTTCCGGGTGACCTCCGCCGAGGCCCGGCTGCTCGCGTTCCAGACGCCTGGGAGCGCCGGTCGGTTCTACTGGGAGGCGAGTGAGCCGTTCGTGCTCGGCGTGCACGACGTGGACTTCGACCGTGTCCGTGCTGTGGCCGCGGAGACCGGCGCGACGACGGTGCTCGGACCCCCACCCTTCGCGCAGGAGACCGCATAGCCTCCTCCGGATGGCGGATGACGTGTCGGGCGGGGTGAAGCTGCTCTCGGGCGGGAACCCACAGATCCCCAAGGGCGATGGCGACGAGCCGGTGCAGGCGTACCTGGCGGCCATGCCCGAGTGGAAGGGCCGCATCGGGCGGCACCTCGACGACCTCGTCCGGGAGGTCGTCCCCGATGCCCGACGAGCCGTGCGCTGGAACTCGCCGTTCTGGGGCATCGAGGACCAGGGCTGGTTCCTCAGCATCCACTGCTTCACCAAGTACGTGCGGGTGACGTGGCTCAACGGCGGCTCGCTGGAGCCGCCACCGCCCGGGACCTCGAAGTACGAGCACGTCCGCTACCTCGACATCGGTGAGGACGACGACATGGACGACGACCAGATCCGGCACTGGCTCTGCCAGGCAGCAGCGATCCCGGGCGAGGAGACGTTCTGACGCCGGCGCGTCAGCTTTCCCGGGGCCGGTAGCGCACCGCGAACGCCCCGGAGTCGAAGTCCTGACGGCCGACGAGGTCCAGGGTGACGGACGAGCGGAGTCCCGCCAGCAGGCTCGGTCCGTGCCCGGCGATCACCGGGTGCACGACGAACTCGTACTCGTCGATCAGCCCGAGGTCGGCAAGTGCGAGCGGCAGGGTGACGCCTCCGGTGAGGAGCTCGTCACCCGGCTCGTCCTTCAGTGATCGGACCGCTTCGGCGAGATCGCCGCGCAGCAGGCTGGCGTTCCAGTCGACCTGCTGCAGCCTGCTGCTGACGACGTACTTACGAGCACGGTCGATGGTCTCGGCGAACGGGACCATCCAGTCGTCCATCCAGTCGGGCCACCCGCCCGACGGCGTCCGGCGCCAGGCCTCCTCCATCATCTGGTAGGTGACCCGGCCGAAGAGCAGCGCGTCGGCGCGTTCGAGGTTTGCGGCGTGGTGCCGGTGCAGCGCTTCGTCGGGCAGTCCTGCCTCGTGGTCGACGCAGCCGTCCAGCGTGATGTTGATCGAGTATCGGAGTCGTCTCATCACCGGTTCCGACGAGATCGGTGACCGGGATTCATCGGTCGTCCACGGACGGCCTGCGCCACACGAGCGAGTAGCGGCTGCCCAGTTCGCGTCGGAAGGTGGCGCCGGGCAGTACCTCGTCGACCAAGGACCGCATCTCGCTCATCGACATCGGTGGTGGCCATCGCATGGGGGATTGGTGCTCCCAGTAGCGACCCCGCACCATCTGGAATCGCATCAACAGCGAGCCGGCGACCGCGTTGACGCGGTCGGCGAGCGCGGATGCAGTGGCGAAGCCGACGATCGCGACCACGCCACCCGGTCGGACGAGTTCGGCCATGCGTTCGAGGCCGGCGCGGGCGTCGACGTGGTGGAGCATCGCGTTGGAGGTGACGACGTCGAACGACGCCGGCTCGAACGGGTGGGTGAACACGTCGCCATGGTGGAACGTGA
>JBPEXB010000314.1:0-1941 GCA_052032125.1 Acidimicrobiia bacterium | reverse complement strand
TAGGCTGCGGCGCATGCCCTACGACGTCGAGATCCAGGACCGCCCCGCCATGTCGCTCGCCTCGGTGCGGCGCGACATCGAACAGACCGAGATCGGCCAGTGGGTCGACGAGGCGCTGCAGACCATCGGTCCCGCGTTCGGCGTCGCCGGCACCGAACCCGGGGGACCGCCGGTCTGCGTCTATCACACGTGGTCAGACGGCCGCACCCTGTGTGAGGTCGGCATCCCGCTCGACCATCCCGTCCCGGGTCTCGACCACACGACGATCGAGGCCGGACCGAGCGCCGTCACGATGCACGTCGGGCCGTACGACCGGCTCACCGAGGCCCACGAGGCCATCAGGACCTGGCTGGAGCAGGAAGGTCGGACGGCGGGCGACCTCGCCTACGAGGTCTACCTGGACGATCCGAGCGTCACCGCTCCCGAGGCCGTGCGCACCGAGGTGGTTTGGCCGCTGAGCTGAGTCAGGGCCTGCGAGAGGTCACCAGGGCTGACGGACAAAGGATCGTATCGGCCCTCAGCCCTCGTCCAGCTCGGCGATGAAGCCGCTCAGTTCCTCTGGATCGATCTGCGCGACTTCGGACTCGTCGGGGAACTTCCTGGCAGCGACATCGGCGCGGAACTCGCTGAGCGCCCGCACCCGCTCGCGCTCGATCTGGCCGTACAGGGAAGCAAGATCGGCATAGGTCCTGGCATGGCGCGGCACCCGCTCACTCTCGCCGCAGATGTCGGACATGAACAGGAACATCACATCGGCATGCGGTCCCGATCCGAGCGAGATCGTTGCCAGACCAGTCCGTGCATGGATCTCTCGCATGACCGGCGCCGGAATCAGCTCGCATTCGACCGCGAAGGCTCCGGCGTTCTCGAGATCCTGGAACTTCCGCCACAGTGCCAGCGCTTCGCCGACCGTCTTGCCGACCGCCCGCACGCCTCCGTACAGCGTCGACTTCTTCGGCACGAAGCCGAGATGGCCCATCACCGGGATGTCCTCGGCCGCCAGGCGCTCCACCGCCGAGAGCGATCGAGCTGTGATCACCGCGTCCGCTCCATCGCCGAGCGTCCGCAACGCCGCCGCCAGCAGGTCGTCGTCGGTCACCGCTCCGTCGAAGTCGATGGCGGACGTGACGAAGAGGCGAGTGGAGCCTTCCCGGACCGCCGGCACGGCTCCGGCCATGCACACGACCATCTCGACTCCGGCTTCTTCGGCGGCGGCGGATTCGGCGGCTGTCGAGGCGGTCACCTGGGCGAGCGGGGGTCCGTCACCGTCGTGCGCCACGATCGAGGCAACCGTGACCGTTCGATCGGCTTCGCGACCGCCGTAGTCCAGGATGCGCGGCATGGGCGAAGCGTACCGACGCGCCAGTCAGAAGGTCCGCAGCCGCCAGCCGCCATCGATCGGGATGGTCACGCCCGTGACCACGTCGAACAGCGGGCTGCACAGCGCCACGACGATGTCGGCGACCTCTCGCCGGGTCACCAGCCGGCCGATCGGTGTCGCCTCGATCGCCCGCTCGACGAACGACGGGTCGAACTCGGCGATGTCGTCCGCCGACTCGGCGATCTGGCCGGGTGCCACGCAGTTCACCGTGATGGAAGGCGCCAGCTCGACCGCCAGCGCCTCGGTGAAGGTGATCATGGCGTCCTTCGAGAGCGTGTAGATCGAGTGGTTGCGCAGGTAGGCGGATCCCGCCGAGATGTTGACGATCCGCCCCCAGTCACCCATGTCCGGCGCCAGGAGCTGCGTCGCCAGGTAGGCGGCCTTGACGTTGGCCGTCCAGATCCGGTCGAACTCCTCGATGGGCAGCTCGACGAACGGCTCCATCGAGAACGGACCTGAGTTGTTCACGAGGATGTCGATCGGGCGCTCGGCGGCCTCGCGGGCGGAGGCCACCATCGCTCGCACGCCCTCCGATGTCGTGGTGTCGCCAGGTACGGCGG
>JBPEXB010000313.1:0-5366 GCA_052032125.1 Acidimicrobiia bacterium | reverse complement strand
GACCAGGCGAAGCTCGCCGGGCACCGCACGATGGGCAGCGAGCACCTGCTGGCAGCATTGCTGACGAAGTCGACCGACACCCGTGAGGCGCTCGAGGCCGCTGGGCTCCGACACGGGCCCGTGCTCGAGGTCCTGCGGAGCCGTCACCGGGTCGCAAGCCTCGACGACGAATCGATCCACATGGGACCGACCGCCCACGAGGCGCTGGCGTTCGCCAGCGGACTCGCACTCGCTTTGGGTGCAGACCGTGTCGACGACGTCCACCTGCTCCATGGCGTCCTGTTCGTGGACAGCACGCCGATCGCGCAGGTGATACAGCAGCTCGACCTCAGGTTCGACCGACTGATCGAAGAGCTCCGGGCCCGCCGCATCCTCCTGGTCGATCGCGATCCTCCCAAGCCCTTCGATCCTGGCCCGCTCGGACCGCGCATCTACGTCGCCGAGGAGCACGCCAAGGCTGCGTTCCGGGCGCTGAACGATGCACGTGCGATCGAACGAGGCTTCTGGGGCTGGAACATGTCCCGGTGGCGCCCCGGTCACCGCGCCATCGACGCCGAGTGGGTGGTCGACGCTGTTGAGATCCTGGCGGCTGCGCTCCCCGCCGATGCCATCGAGATCGTCGACTTCGACGAAGCCCTCGCCCACGAGTTCGCCGCAAAGGACGCCCACCCGCCCCGTGAGCCCCGCCCGATCTGAGGCCGCGGTACTCGGTACTGAGTACTCAGTACCGGAGGCCGGCGCAGCCCGCCGACTCCCTACCGGAGGTCGGCGAAGCCGACCGACTCAGAGATGCTTCTTGGTCTCCGCCACCACACCCGCGACATCGAGACCGATCATCGTCAGGATGTCCTCCGGCTTGCCGTGCGGGATGTGCATCGTGGGCACGCCCAGCACCACCACCGGGGTGTTGGTCGAGGCAGACACCTGGTCCCGGATCGACTGACCGATGCCGCCTTCTCGGAGACCGTCCTCGAGACTCACCACCACGTCGTGACGAGAGGCATCGGCCAGCATGACGGGGTCGAGCGGCTTCACGACCCGGGGGTCCCACACCGAGCACGAGATTCCCTCTGCCTCGAGTGCGTCGGCGGCCTGGACGGCCACGTCGAGCATCTTGCCGACGCCGATCAGGCACACCGTCGTGCCTTCCCGCAGGCGCCGCCCGGACAGTCCTGAACCGACCTCGTCCGGCTCGACGTGCGGGGCAGCCGTCTTGGGCCAGCGAATGGCCGACGGACCGTCGCTGATGTCGAGCGCCGTGTCGAGCATGACCCCGAGCTCCTGGTACGACGAAGGGGCGAAGATGGTCATGCCCGGCACCTTGGAGAGCAGCACCATGTCCAGGATCCCGTGGTGGGACGGACCGTCGTCGCCGGTGATGCCGGCTCGGTCGAGGCAGAACACGACCGGTTGCTCGTGCAGCGCCACATCGAGGTTGACCTGGTCGATGGCCCGGGTGAGGAACGTGGCGTAGAGCGCCACCACCGGCCGCAGGCCGCCGAAGGCCATGCCGGTCGCCATCGTGACGGCATGCTGCTCGGCGATGCCCACATCGAAGGCTCGGTTGGGGAAGCGCTCGATGAACGGCAGCAGTCCGGTCGAGTCGGGCATGGCCGCCGTGATCGCCACCACGTTGTCCCGTCGCTCGCCCTGCTCGACCATCGCCTCGGCGAAGGCGGCCGTGTAGCTGCCCGCCTTGATCGACGACGTGTCGTGAAGGTTCTTGATCGGATCGTTCTCGGCCGGCGCGTACCCGCGACCCTTCTGGGTGAGCACGTGGACCACCGTCGGACCCTCGAAGTACTTGACGTTCTCGAGCACCTGCTCGAGCTCGGCGATGTCGTGGCCGTTGAACGGGCCCATGTACCGAATGCCCAGCTGCTCGAAGAACGCCGGCGGCTCCCACATGTGCCGGATGGCGGCCTTGGTGGCATCGATGCCGCGGTGCAGCATGTCGCCGACCCAGGGGATCGACTTGGCGAGCGACTCCATGCGCTGCTGGCGGCGCATGTACACCGGGTTCGAGCGAATCTTCATGAGGCTCTCGGACAGCATCGACACGGTCGGCGCATAGGACCGGCCGTTGTCGTTGAGGACGATCGTGACGTTCGAATTCGAGTGTCCGAGGTTGTTGAGGCCCTCGAAGGCCATGCCACCGGTGAGCGAGCCGTCTCCGACGACAGCTACCACCCGGCGAGCGATGCCCCTCGCCTGGAATGCCGACGCCAGCCCGTGGGCGTAGGACAGTGCCGTCGAGGCGTGGCTGTTCTCGATCCAGTCGTGCTCGGACTCCACCTGGCTGGGATACCCCGACAGGCCGCCGGGCGCCCGCAGGTTGGCGAAGTCGGGCCGACGCCCAGTGAGCAGCTTGTGCGGATACGTCTGATGACCGGTGTCGAAGAGCAGGACGTCCTCGGGCGAGCGGAAGACCCGGTGCAGGGCGATCGTGAGCTCGACGATGCCGAGGTTCGAGCCGAGATGCCCCCCGTTGCGCTCCACTGTGGAGACGATGAGCGACCGCAACTCGCCCGCGAGCAGTTCGAGCTCAGCTGCGTCGAGTGTCGCGAGATCGGCGGGTTCGTCGATCGAGTCGAGGATGGGCGTGGACGGCTGTGTCACGAGGGTGGGTGATTCCCGTTCGGTCTGACCATCTCAGGCTACTCACCTTCCCTGCGAAGTCCTCATCCGGCCTCACCGAGAACGGCGTCGTGGGCGCGGTGGTTCCCTCAGCCTCCGAGACCCGCCGCCAGCAGGTCGCGGGACAGGGTCACCGACTGCAGTTCGCCTCTTCCCCACCCCGCGTGCGCCCACTCCGGGATGCGGAAGCTGATCGCCACCAGAGCAGCCGTGGGCACGCGAATCGAACCCCCTCCGATGAACCGGCTCACCGTCGTCGACATGGTGGGCTGGTGCCCGGCCACCAGGAGGCGCTCCACTCCGACCGCCGACCTCACGACCTCCAGGAGATCGCCGGGCCCACCGGAGTAGAGCGCATCGACGACCCGGATCGGGGTCGCCCACTGGCCCGCCTCGGCCGCCAGCTGGACGGTCGTGGCGGCCCGGACCGCCGGCGACGTGAACACCAGGTCCGGCACACGCCCGATGCGGGCGAGATGGGCACCGACGGCTCTGGCTGACCGCTCTCCCCGGCCATTGAGGGGTCGATCGCGGTCGTGGACGAAATCGGCGTCCCAGTCCGACTTGGCGTGGCGGAGCAGCATCAGCTCGAGCATGGGACGCTCAGCGCTCCGCCCTGGCCCGCTCCAGCGTCCTGTGCATCAGGGCTTGATGGACATCGACGTCGTTCTTGTGCCCGCGGCGGACGTAGGTTCCGTCCGGCTGCAGCACCCAGGCGAGATGGTCGTCGGCACGACTCAGGTCGAGGACCTCTTCGAGACGGGTCTGTGCCTGTTCGTCGTAGACGGGCAGGAGGACCTCGACGCGCCGGTCGAGGTTCCTGGGCATCATGTCGGCCGAGCCGATGTAGTACTCGAAACCTCGCTCGGGCCTGCCGAAGCGGTAGATCCTCGAGTGCTCGAGGAAACGCCCCACGATCGAGCGCACGGTGATGTTCTCACTCAGACCGGGCACGCCGGGTCGCAGACAGCAGATGCCCCGCACGATCAGGTCCACCCGGGTGCCGGCCTGCGAGGCGTCGTACAGGGCGTCGATGATCTGTGCGTCGACCAGCGAGTTCATCTTGGCGACGATGTGTCCGCCCTCGGCTTCGGCCTCACGCCGGATCAGTTCCAGCATCCGCGACCGCAGCTCGACGGGGGCGACCACCAGCGTCCGGTACGACTTCTGGCGGCTGTAGCCGGTCATCCGGTTGAAGAGGTCGGCGAGATCGGCGCCGATGTCCGCATCCTTCGTGAAGACCCCGATGTCCTCGTAGAGCCGGGCGGTGTTCTCGTTGTAGTTCCCGGTCCCCACGTGGGTGTAGCGGACGATCCGATCGTCCTCCTGGCGCACGACCATCGAGATCTTGGCGTGAGTCTTGAGGCCGACGAGGCCGTACACGACGTGGATGCCCGCCTCCTCGAAGGCACGGGCCCATTCGATGTTGCGTTCCTCGTCGAAGCGGGCCTTGAGCTCGATGAGCACGACGACCTGCTTGCCCGACTCGGCGGCCGCGATGAGCGAGCGTGCGATCGAGCTCTCGGCAGAGGTTCGATAGAACGTCTGCTTGATCGCCAGCACGTCGGGGTCGGCGGCGGCCTGCCGGATGAACTCGGCCGTCGAGGCCATGAACGACTCATAGGGATGATGGACGAGGAGGTCCTTCTCGGTGATGACGTCGAAGAGCGACACGTCGGGTGAGGCGAGGCGGGCGGGTATCACCGGCGGGAACGGCTCCCACTTGGCCTCTGGCTTGTCGAGCTCGTCGAGCGCCATCAGACCTCCGAGGCCGAGCAGCCCGCGAATGCGATAGACCTGCCGCTCGTCGATCTGCAGCTCGCGCATCAGCAGGGTCAACACGTCGGGGTCGATGCTGCGCTCGACCTCGAGGCGCACCGTGCGACCGAACCGCCGGCGGTCGAGCTCCGAGAGGATGGCGACCAGCAGGTCCTCGGCCTCGTCTTCCTCGACCTCGAAGTCGGCGTTCCGGGTGATCCGGAACGGGTGGCGCTGCACGATCTCCATGCCGGGGAAGAGCTCCTCGAGATGGGCGCCGATCACCTGCTCCAGGGGGACGAAGCGCTCTCCGTCGGGAAGCGGGACGAAGCGCGGCAGGATCGGCGGCACCTTGACCCGTGCGAACCGGGTCAGGTCCGTCTCCGGGTCGCGCACCACCACAGCCAGGTTGAGGGACAGGTTCGAGATGTACGGGAACGGATGCGCGGGATCGACGGCCAGCGGTGTCAGCACCGGGAAGAGCCGTTCGTGGAACACCCGATCGAGATCGTCCCGATCCTCGGGGGACAGCGAGCTCCACAGCACGATGCTGATGCCCATCTGCTCCAGCTCCGGGAGGAGCTGCTTGCGGAACACCTTGCTCTGGTGGTGATGGAGGTCCTGGACGACGTCACGAATCAGCTCGAGCTGCTCGGCGGCGCTCATCCCGTCGCTCGAGGTGCCGCGAATGCCGGCTGCGACCTGCTCTTCCAGGCCCGCCACCCTCACCTGGAAGAACTCGTCGAGGATGTTGCTGACGATGGCGACGAACTTGGTGCGCTCGAGCAGCGGCACGCGCTCGTCTTCGGCCATGGCCAGCACCCGGCGAATGAACTCGAGCCACGACAGCTCGCGATTGAAATAGCGGGGAAGGTCGCCCATCCCCCAAGTTTTCCACAGCCTCGACGGCCTGTCACGGGCACGCTCACAGCGCTAGAGCGCTGTGAGCGAGTACCGAGTACCGAGTACCA
>JBPEXB010000312.1:0-17583 GCA_052032125.1 Acidimicrobiia bacterium | reverse complement strand
GGTTCGATACCCCTGAGGGCCAGCCACCAATCTCCTCGCGGCATGTCGCTGGCGCGGACCTCGGCGACCAGGGCATCGTTGTCGACCGGGATCTGGCGGAGATCGATCGAGTGCCGATCGTGCTCGGCCGTGACGATGGCGTAGGCGGCGTGGTCGAGCACGGGGACGCGTCCGCCGAAGCCGTAGTGGGCGAAGGGCATGCCGGCGCTGCCGGCGTTGATCACGGTGCGCTTTCCGAGGCGGCGGACCATCTGCACGTGGGTGTGGCCTCCGGCCAGGACCGTCTCGGTCACCCCGTCGAAGATCCGCTCCAACTCGTCCTGGTCGCTGTCGGCGGTGAAGTACTCATTCGGATCGCGAGGTGAGCCGTGGAAGGCGAGCAGGCTGATGGCGGCGGTCATGGAGGTGCTGGCGGTGGCGGGGAGCTCGGAGAGGTACCGACGGTGCTCGTCACCGATCTGGCCCGCCGCCCACAGGCTCTGCTCGATGCCTGGATGCGCCTCCTCGGGGATCCCGATGGAGGCCGGATCGCTCCACCAATCCGGCGGGTCGAGCATGCCCTCGTCGGTATTGCCGACGACCGAGATACGGCAGGCCTCTGCGGTCCGTTCGATGGCCTGAGCCGGGGACGGACCGGCCGCCGCGATGTCGCCCAAGCTGGCGACCGTATCCACCGCTTCGTCCCGGAGGTCGGCGAGCACGGCATCGAGTGCGGTGAGGCAGCCGTGGACGTCGGAGATCAGCGCTACTCGCACGCGTTCAGCCCGCGGCTCCGGTTTCGAAGAAGAACAGGGTGAGCACCGTGGTCAGGTTGAAGCCGCTGTGGGCGAAGATCGGCGCCGCCAGCGAACCGGTGCGGATGCGCAGTTGGGCGAGGAAGAGCCCGAACAGGAAGAGCACCACGAGGGTGATCGACCCGGCGACGCTGGCGAGGGACGAGTCGACCAGGTGGATGAGGCTGAACGCGGCCGCCGAGACGACCGTGGTGGCGGTGGGGCTCAGACCCTTGTCCAGGCCGGTCTGCAGCAGCAGGCCGCGGAAGGTGAGCTCTTCGGAGACCGGTCCGAGCACGGCCACACCCAGCACGATCGCCACGGCGGTGATGCTCCCGCGGAATTCCGCCACGGTGTCCAGCAAGGCCTGAGGGTTCTCTTCGGAGATGCCGAGGAGGGCCCGGAGCAGGCCGGCGATCAAGCCGAGGCCGAAGAGGGCGAGGGGCCCGGCGAAGATCCACTTGAGGTCTGACGGCTCGATCACGAAGCCGAAATCGGCGGCCAGGCTGCCGGTGCCTCGCCGGCGGCTCACCCACACCAGGGCAACGATCTGCGTGACGACCTGGACGGGCAGCAGGATCCAGAACTGGGCGGCGGGATCGATGTCGGCGGTCGAGTCGACGCCGTAGATGAGGACGATCAGCACGCCGCCCAGCAGCGCAGCGCCGAAGATGCCTGCCACGACCACGATCAGCGTGTCGGACCAGCGGAACCCGGTGGACCGGTCGGTGACGGGCGGCTCCATCTGCCCGAGGGTAGGTCGAATTCCACGCGTGTGGTTTGTTTGGTACCGTGGCCCGGGCATCGCGCCGGCGCCCGGAGGTGAGGGGTGGAGATCGACATCGGGATCGGGAAGTCGGGCCGTCGCGCCTACGGCTTCGACGACATCGCCATCGTCCCCAGTCGCCGGACCAGGGATCCCGACGACGTCGACATCACCTGGGAGATCGACGCGTTCACCTTCGGCCTGCCGATGCTCGGCTCGGCCATGGACTCTGCCATCAGCCCGGCGACTGCGACCGAGATCGGGCGGCTGGGCGGCCTGGGGGTGCTGAACCTCGAGGGTCTCTGGTCGCGGTACGAGGACCCCGATCCGGTGTTCGAGGAGATCGCCGAGCTCCCGGCGGAAAAGGCGACTCGTCGGATGCAGGAGCTCTATCAGGCCCCGATCGACGTCGACCTCATGGGAAAGCGCATCGAGGAGATGCAGGGCAGTGGGATGGTCACCGCCGCCAGCCTGACCCCCCAGCACGTCGAGCAGTACGCCCCGGTCACCGTGGCCGCCGGCCTCGACATCCTCGTGATCCAGGGAACCGTCGTGTCGGCGGAGCACGTCTCGACGAGAGTCGAGCCGCTGAACCTCATGGAGTTCATCGCTGGTTTCGAGCTGCCGGTCATCGTGGGCGGCTGCGCCTCCTACGCCGGCGCCCTCCACCTCATGCGGACCGGTGCCGCCGGGATCCTGGTGGGGGTCGGTCCTGGCGCCGCCTGCACGACGCGCGGCGTGCTCGGTGTCGGCGTGCCGCAGGCCACCGCCATCGCCGACGCGGCAGGCGCGAGGATCCGCTATCTCGACGAGACCGGCCGCTACGTGCACGTCATCGCCGACGGGGGCATGCGGACCGGCGGTGACGTCTCCAAGGCGATCGCCTGCGGGGCGGACGCGGTGATGATCGGATCACCGCTGGCATCGGCGGACGAGGCTCCAGGCCGAGGAGCGCACTGGGGCATGGCGACGTTCCACCCGACGCTGCCGAGAGGCGCCCGGGTGATGACCGGCACGCTCGGCACGCTGGAGGAGATCCTGGTCGGGCCGGCCTACGAGAACGACGGGAGGCGCAACCTCTTCGGCGGGCTGCGGGCGTCGATGGCCACGACTGGCTACGCCAACGTCAAGGAGTTCCAGAAGGCCGAGGTCATGGTGGCCCCCTCGCTGCAGAGCGAGGGCAAAGCGCTCCAGCGGTCCCAGCGCGTCGGGATGGGCTGAGGCCGGCATGGACGTCCATCGCCCCGTCCTGGTCGTGGACCTGGGGGCGCAATACGCCCAGCTGATCGCCCGCCGTGTGCGTGAGGCGCACGTCTTCTCCGTGATCGTCCCGCGGACGATCACCGCCGAGGAGGTCAGGGACCACGATCCACTCGGGATCATCCTGTCCGGCGGTCCGCAGTCGGTGTACGCAGAGGACGCTTATGAGATCGACCCGGCCATCCTCGAGCTGGGCGTCCCGGTGCTCGGGATCTGTTACGGGCATCAGGTGCTGGCTCATGCACTGGGCGGCACCGTGACCCGCACCGGGACAGCCGAGTACGGAGGAACCGAGCTGCGCGCCGATGGCGGGCTGCTGTTCGAGGAGACGCCCGAGACGCAGAACGTGTGGATGAGCCATGGCGACGCCGTCACCGAGCCTCCGCCCGGGTTTCGCACGGTGGCGACGACAGGCGGCTCCCCGGTGGCGGCGATGGAGGATCGGGACCGGCGCCTGTTCGGTCTCCAGTTCCACCCCGAGGTGGGCCACACCGATCACGGGTTCTCGATGCTCAAGCGATTCCTCTACGGAGCCTGCGAGGCGGCGCCGTCATGGACCCGGCACTCGATCATCACCGACCAGGTCGAAGCCATCAGGACACAGGTGGGCGATGCCCAGGTGATCTGCGGCCTCTCCGGTGGCGTGGACTCTGCGGTGGCCGCGGCGCTGGTCCATCGGGCGGTGGGAGACCAGCTCACCTGCATCTTCGTGGACCACGGCCTGCTCCGCCTCGGCGAGGCCGAGCAGGTCGAGGAGACCTTCCGTCGACACTTCGACGTGAACCTCATCCACGTGAAGGCCCAGGACGAGTTCCTCGAGGCGCTGGCCGGGGTGGTGGATCCCGAGGAGAAGCGGACCATCATCGGGGAGCGCTTCATCCGTACGTTCGAGCGAGCATCGGCGGAGATCGCCGACGCTCGCTTCCTCGTCCAGGGCACCCTCTATCCCGACGTGATCGAGTCGGGGACGTCGTCGGCGGCCAAGATCAAGACCCATCACAACGTCGGCGGGTTGCCGGACGACCTCGAGTTCGAGCTGGTCGAGCCGCTCCGTGACCTGTTCAAGGACGAGGTCAGGGCCGTGGGGGAGGAGCTGGGCCTTCCCGAGGAGATCGTCTGGCGCCAGCCGTTCCCGGGGCCGGGCCTGGCCGTGCGGGTCATCGGCGACATCACCCTCGAGCGCCTCGACATCCTGCGAGCCGCCGACGCCATCGTGGTGGAGGAGATCCGCCGCGCCGGGCTGTATCGCGAGATCTGGCAGTCGTTCGGCGTGCTGCCGGCTGTGCGGACCGTGGGGGTGCAGGGGGACGGCCGAACCTATGCCTACCCGCTGGTCATCCGAGCGGTCACGTCGGAGGATGCCATGACGGCCGATTTCGCCCGGCTGCCGTACGAGATCCTGGAGCGGATGTCACGGCGCATCATGAACGAGGTACCCGGGATCAACCGGGTGGCCTACGACGTCTCCTCCAAACCGCCGGCGACCATCGAGTGGGAGTAGCAGGGCGCTAGGAGGCCCTCAAGGACTGCTGACGGGGTTCCGATCCTTGACAGGACGGGAGTCACACGCTCGAAGGGGTTGCGCACTTGGACTGGGGAGACTCCTCCGAACTTCAGGACATCTTCCGGGCCGAGGTCGCCGATCGGGCGACCCGGCTCGTCGCGGGTGCCCAGCGCCTCATCGAGGGGACCTTCCAGCCCAACCCGAGTCAGGACCTGGCGAGGGACGCCCACACGATCAAGGGCTCCGCTCGGGTCATGGGGTTCGAGTTCGCCTCAGAGGGCGCTCGCCTCATGGAGGAGACCTGGAAGGCACTGGAGACCGGCGGGATGGAGCCCGACCCGGCTCTCGGTACCTTGCTGCTCGAGGTCGCCACGGCGATGCCGGTGGCGGTCGATTCCCGGGCCTCGGAGGACATCGCCCGGCTCAACCAGGCCGTGTTCGCGCTCAACCGTCATCTCTACGGGCCCGATCACGAGCCGTCCAGCGGGGCATCGGTGCATCCGTTGGTCGAGAACGATCAGCCGAGCGGCGAGGGTGAGGCGTCGGACGACTTCTTCGAGGCGGTGGCCTCCATGGACCTGGGCGGCCTGCTGCCTTCGCTGCACGACCGGCTGACCGGTGGCACGACCAGGGTCGAGAGCCCCAAGCTCTATCAGCTGATCAATCGCACCGTCGAAGCCCGGCTGGATGCGCGGGCGATGATGGACCGGCTCGAGCAGGGTTCCGACCCGGAGGGCGCCCAGCTCGATCCCCAGGCGCTGGTGGCCAGATGGCGTCGTACGGTCGACCGGCTCGATCGGACGCTCGAGGACGTCGAGCGCCAGGCGCTGCGGCTCGCCTCGGTGCGGCTGAAAGAGCTGACCGGCACCTTCCCGCAGCTGGTGAGATTCGTGTCACGGCGCACCGGCAAAGAGGTGCGCTTCGAACTGGTCGGAGACGAGATCGAGATCGATCGCCAGATCCTCGAACGCCTCCATGAGCCGCTCCGCCACCTGCTGGTCAACGCCATCGATCACGGCATCGAGCCTCCCGAGGAGCGGCAGCGGGCCGGCAAGTCGCCCACCGGCATGGTGGCGCTACGGGCCAGCAACATCGACCACCGGCTGCAGATCGTCATCGAGGACGACGGGCGCGGCATCGATTGGCAGCGGGTCGGTGATCACGGGCTGGCGGCGGGGTCCCTGGACCCGACCGACGTGTCGGATCGCTCCGAACTGACCCGGCTCCTGTACCTCTCGGGCTTCTCCACCGTGCCTCGCGCCAACGAGATCTCCGGCGACGGGTCTGGCCTGGCGGCGGTTGCGGAGCTCGCCGAAGAACTGAACGGCGGGCTGGAGATCAGCTCGCTGCCCGGCAGCGGCACCTCGGTGACGCTCACCCTGCCCAGCTCGGCGGCCCTCCAGGACCTGATCCTGGTGGAGGCCGAAGGCCAGCAGTGGGGGCTTCCGGAGACCGCGGTCACCGCCATCCTGCCCCTCGGGTCCGCCGACATCGTGCCCGGCGACCGCCGTATGGAGCTCTCGCACAAGGGGACTTCGATCCCCATCGCCTCGTTCGCCACCGCCGTGGGCCTGTCCGAGTCCGAACCCGTCACCCAGGTGCTGGTCGTGACCACCCGGCTCGGCGAGGTGGGCTTGACCGTGCCCAAGGTCGTCGGGCGCCGCCAGGTGGCGGTCAAGGGCATCGGCCCGCTCCTCGGCGGCGTGCCCCACATCACCGGCGCCGCCCTGCTCGGGGCGGGCGAGGTCGTGGTGATCGTCGAGCCGAATCGCATCGGCGATCGCGTGCGCTCGGTGCCGTCCCCCGTCCAGGGTCGGCCCCGCATCCTGGTCGTGGACGACTCCCCGGGCGTCCGCCAGCTCGTCAGCGCCGCCCTGGCCTCCAGCGGGTTCGAGGTCGTGGTGGCCGGCGATGCCGGCAGCGCCCTCGGCCACCTGGCCGCCGGCTCCTTCGACGCGCTGGTCGTCGACTACATGATGCCCGGCTCCAACGGGGTCGACCTGGTGGCCAAGGTCCGGGAGGATCACCGGCAGCTGCGCATCGTCATGGTCTCCGGCGTGGCCGAGCAGAGCGACAAGGACAGCGCCTGGTCGGCCGGTGTCGACGCCTACCTCGACAAGTTCGATCTCCGCCAGGGAGCCCTCGCCGCGACGCTTCGGTCGCTGCTCGGGCTGGACGACCAGGCCTTCCGGGCCACGGGGATGGCGATGTGATGCGCGTACTCGTCGCCGATGACAGTCCTGTCATTCGCACAGCAGTCACCGAGCTGCTCGTGACGAATGGCTACGAGGTGGTCCAGGCCAACGACGGCATCGAGGCCATCCAGCGCTTCTACGAGGAGATGCCCGACCTGGTCCTGCTCGACCTGCAGATGCCCGGGCTCAACGGCTACGTCGCCTGCCGGATGATCAAGGAGGACTGGTCGGTCGCCCACATCCCGGTCATCATCCTCACGGCCCATCAGTCGGCCGAGGATCGGTACTGGGCGCACAAGTCGGGCGCCGACGCCTACCTCACCAAGGACCATCTGGGCAACGATCTGCTGTCGGCGATCCGCTCAGCCCGTGCGTCCCGCGCTCTCTCGGAGTTGAACCGTGAGGCCGACGGTGCCCGGCTCGACCAGGTGGACGTGCTGACCCGCGTGTGCGAGATGCTGGACCGCAAGCTCTTCGAGGCGTCGATCATGAACGACATCGTCTCACTCTCGACTCGGGCCCTCGACCTGCGGGCGACCGTCAGCCAGACGATGCAGATCGTCCGCCGGTTCGTGGACTACGACCTCGGAGGGATCGCCCTCCGGGAGGACAAGACCCTGGGCGTCAGGCTCACCCGGCCCGTGAGCCGCGACGACGTCGAGCAGTTTCGGGCGGTCGTGATCGGGAACCTGGAGCAGTTGACCTCGACCAGCATCGACCCGGGGGAGATCAACGTGTGGCTCGACGGCGACGCCAGCATCGAGTCGGGTGCCGATCTCGGCGGCATGCCGTCACTGTTCGCCATGCCGCTGCGGTCGCGCGGCGAGGTCGTCGGCGTACTGGCGGTTGCTTCGACCAAGCCGGGGGTCTATGCCCCCGCACTCGTGCGGACGCTGCGCCTCGTGGAGTACCCGATCTCGACGGTCATCGACTCGGCGTACCACCACCAGAAGCTGCTCGAGCAGGAAGCCCGTCTGAGCCTGTCGTCCCTGGGCGAGCGCTAGCCGGCACCTGGAAGGCAATTCCGGCCTCAATCGTTCCCGGCACACCGCCGATACTCCCTGTTGTGGAGGCAGGTGCCGTTCCGGCACCGAGAGAGGTGATGCTCGGCATGGCCGACGGATCGATGATCGTGGTGGCGGGGCTCGTGGTGCTGGCGGTGACGCTGGCCGCAGCCCGGGCGGTTGGACACGCCCGCACCCGCGAGCATCGAGCCCACGAGTCCGCCGAGCACGCCCGCCGGCTCAAGAACGAGTTCGTCTCGATGGTCTCCCACGAGCTGCGGACCCCGCTGACCTCCATCGCCGGGTTCGCCGACACGCTCCGCACCGGGTGGCGCGGTCTCCCCGACGCCGAGGTCGACGAGTTCCTGCGCATCATCACCGCCCAGGCACACCATCTCGGCGAGCTGGTGGAAGACATCCTGGTGATCCCCCGGCTGGAGGCCGGCCGCCTCGAGATCGAACCGTCGGAATTCGACCTCTCCGAGCTCGCCTACGAGGTCACCGACCTCGTGTTCCCGCCGGGCGCCGGCGCCGATGTCTCGGTCGTCATCCCGGGTGGGGTGATGGTGGACGCCGATCGGCGTCGGGTCGTGCAGATCCTCCGCAACCTCTGCGAGAACGCTCGCAAGTACGGCGGTGACCAGATCCTGGTCGAGGGACTGGCGCTCGGTGAGCAGTACCTGGTCGTCGTCGCCGACAACGGGCCCGGTGTCGCCCCTCCGGACCGGGAACGGATCTTCGAGCACTTCGAACAGGTGACCAAGGGTGACGCTCGCAAGGAGGACGGGATCGGCCTCGGCCTGCCGATCGCTCGCCGTCTCGCCCGGGCCATGGGTGGGGACGTCTGGTACGAGGAGCGTTTCCCGACCGGTGCCCGCTTCTGCTTCACGGTTCGCGCCGCCGACCCGGTGACCGGATCGGCTCCCGAGACCGCCACGCTCCTGTCGGGCGCCGTCCCCGACCACATCCCCGCCCTCAACGAGTCCATCGAGGTCGTGGCGGAGTAGCCGGTACCGGGTACTCGGTACGGGGTACCCCACGAAGGCGCCATCGCATGGCGCAGCCGTCATCCAGCAACGGCGGGCTGGACTCGTGGCATCGAGTGCGGGAGTTGCCGGCCGATCGCATCGGCCGCTCCTTGGTGCACTCCAAACAACAGGAGTGCCTGCGGGTGAATGACATCCGCGTGATTCATCCTGCGCCACCTCCGGTACCATCGTCGGCATGGTCCACCTGTTCGATCCCGAGGACGACACCGCGTCTGATACGGCCGAGTCCGATCCGGCGGAGTCGCCGCTGTTCGCCGAGCTCAACCCGGTGCAGCGCGAGGCCGTCGCGACCACGGAGGGACCGGTGTTGGTGGTGGCGGGGGCGGGCTCGGGCAAGACCAGAGTCCTGACGTACCGGATCGCCCACCTGATCAGGGATCTCGGGGTGTCGCCGTCGGCGATCCTCGCCATCACGTTCACCAACAAGGCCGCCAACGAGATGAAGGAGCGGGTGGCGCGGCTGGTCGGGGGTGCGGTCAAGACGATGTGGGTCTCGACGTTCCATTCGGCCTGCGTGCGGATCCTGCGGCGGGAGGCCCCCCGCCTTGGCTATCGCTCCAGCTTCACGATCTACGACGCCCAGGACTCGCTGCGGGCGATCACGCTGGCGGTGAAGGATCTCAACCTCGACGTGAAGCGGTTCCCGCCCCGGTCGATCCGGGCCACGATCTCGAACGCCAAGAACGAGCTCATCGACTACGAGTCGTTCCAGGCGCAGGGGGCCGGCTTCTATCACGAGAACGTGGCCGACGTCTACCGGCTCTACCAGCAGCGCATGCTGGAGGCGTCGGCGATGGACTTCGACGATCTGCTGATGGTCACCTGCGAGCTGTTCGCGGCCTTCCCCGATGTGTTGGAGCACTACCAGGAGCGGTTCCGGTACATCCACGTCGACGAGTACCAGGACACCAACCGGGCGCAGTACACACTGGTCAACCAGCTGGCGGCCATGCACCGCAACGTGTGTGTCGTGGGCGATGGGGACCAGTGCCTGCCGGGTGAGGCGGCGATCAGCACGCCGTCGGGTCGCCGACCCATCGCCGAGCTGGCGGAGGGGGACGAGGTGCTGGCCGTGAGTGGTCACGGCACGCTGGAGGTCGGAACCGTGCGGGCGGTGCGGCAGCGAGCTCACGGTGAGCGGCTCTTCACGGTGGGGACCAGCACCGCGACCCTGCGGGGCACCTCCGGGCACGTCGTGCCGGCCCGCCTCGACGACCTCGACGCCACCCACGTCGTCTACCTCATGTACCGGGCAGACAAGGGTTACCGGCTCGGCATCACTCGTTCGTTCCGTGTCAACAACCGGGGCGCTCGCGACATCGGGCTGCGGGTGCGCGCCAACCAGGAGCACGCCGACAAGGCATGGATCGTCCGCGCCTGTCCGTCCGAGGCGGAGGCCCGCTATTGGGAGGCGTTCTACGCGGCGGCCTACGGACTGCCGACGACCTGCTTCCACGCCAGTGGGAGAGAGGGCCTGGCGTTCGACCAGGCATGGATCGATCGGCTGTACGAGGAGCTCGACACCGTCGGTGCCGCCAAGTGGCTCTTCGCCGACCTGGACCTCTCTTTCGATCATCCCCACCACCGCCCGCAGAACGGCGCCCGCCGCCAGACCATCAACCTGACGATGTTCTCGGACCGCCGGTCGCACGGAGCGGCCTATCACCGCCTGCAGCTGTCATCCAACCGAGACGATCTGGCGGCGAAGCTCCGCGAGGCAGGAGTCCCTCTGCGCCCCGGAAAGCTCCCGGGCACCTGGCGGTTCGAGACGTCACGCGCCTCGTACGAGGAGGCGGTTCGTCTGGCCAGGGACGTCGCCGACGCGGGAGGGCTCGAGATCCGCCACCGCATGGCCGTTGACGGTGTGATGTACGACCACGTGCCGCTGGCCCATCTGCATCCCGGCATGACGGTGCTGGTCGAGAAGAATGGGCTGGTCGAGAAAGATGGGCTCGTCGAGGACGGTGGGCTGGTCGGGGGCCATGGGCAGGTCCGGCCGGAGCGGGTGACCCGGGTGGACGCCGAGGAGTGGTCGGGCGAGGTCTACGACATCGATGTCCACCCCCAGCACGTGTACGTGGCAGACGGTGTGGCGGTGCACAACTCGATCTACAAGTTTCGCGGTGCCGACATTCGCAACATCCTCGACTTCGAGCAGGACTACCCCGACGCCCGGGTGATCGTGCTGGATCAGAACTACCGATCGACCGAGACGATCCTCCATGCTGCCAACTCGGTGATCTCCAACAACGGGCAGCGCAAGCCCAAGCGTCTGTGGACCGACCTGGGCCGCGGGGTGCCGATCGTCCGGTACGAGGCCGAGGACGAGCACGACGAGGCAGCCTTCATCGCCGACGAGATCGCCTCGCTCGAGGAGGCGGAGGGGATCGTGCCCTCCGATGTCGCCATCTTCTACCGGACCAACGCCCAGAGCCGTGTCGTGGAAGAGGTGCTCGTCCGCTACGGCGTGCCGTACAACGTGGTGGGCAGCGTCAAGTTCTACGAGCGCCGGGAGATCAAGGACGTGCTCGCCTACCTGCGGGTGCTGGTGAACCCCGACGACCCCATCTCGGTCAAGCGGGTGGTCAACGTGCCCAAGCGGGGCATCGGCGACACGTCGATCGGGCACATCGACCGGTTCGCCGAGGCGCAGGGCATCTCGTTCTTCGACGCGCTGCGGCGCATCGACGAGATCGGGGCCGTCTCCAAGAGGGCGGCCAATGCGGTCCGTGACTTCCTCTCGGTGGTCGACCTCCTGATCGAGAAGGCCGCCGGCGGCCCCATGGCGGCGGTGAACGCGGTGCTGACCGAGACCGGCTATCTCGCCGACGTCGAGGCGGAGAAGACGATCGAGTCGATGGGACGCTCAGAGAACCTCCGCGAGCTGCTGTCGGGCGCCGAGGAGTTCGAGCGCTCGTCCGAGGGCACGATCGTCGACGGCGAGGAGTGGGACGACATGGGCGGGCTTCGCCGGCTCGAGCTGTTCCTCGAGACGGTCAGCCTGGTGGCCGACACCGACGACCTGGAGGACGGGTCGAGGGCGGCCACGCTGATGACGCTCCACAACGCCAAGGGCCTCGAGTATCCGGTGGTCTTCATCGTCGGCATGGAGGACGGGGTCTTCCCCCACATGCGGTCACTCGGCGACCCCGACGAGCTCGAGGAGGAGCGGCGGCTCTGCTACGTGGGGCTGACCAGGGCCGAGCAGCGGCTCTATCTCACCTCGGCGTGGTCGCGCTTGCTGTTCGGAGCGACCTCCTACAACCCGCCCTCCCGTTTCATCAAGGAGATCCCCGAGGACCTGGTGGAGAAGGCAGGCAAACGGAAGCGCGATCCGAAGAAGGAGTCGATCGGAGGGCCGAGGCCCACCGTGTCGGGCAGCGAGATCGCGGTCGGCGACCGGGTCCGCCACGACACCTGGGGCGTCGGGGTGGTCAGCCAGGTGATCGGCGAAGGCGATCGAGCCGAAGCCGAGGTCGACTTCGAGGAGGGGTCCAAGCGACTGCTCCTCGCCTGGGCGCCACTGACCAAGGTCTGAGCACTCCGCCGGGCTACCCGCTACCCGGTGCGGGCCAGTAGCGTCACAGCCGCACGCAGATCGAGGAGCCGCCCGTGTCCAAGCTTCACACCCTCGCCTCCGTCGGCCAGTCCATCTGGATCGACTCACTCTCACGGGCGATGTTGCGCAGCGGGGAACTGGAACGGCAGGCAGAGGTGAATGCGGTGACCGGCGTGACGTCGAACCCCTCGATCTTCGCCAAAGCGATGCTGTCCGGCGACGACTACGACGAGCAGCTCGAGGAACTGGTCGGGCGCGATGCTTCCGTCGACGAGATCTACACCGCCCTGGTGACGCAGGACATTCAGCAGGCCTGTGACCAGATGCAGCCGATCTTCGAGCGGACCGGCGGCAACGACGGGTTCGTCTCCGTCGAGGTCTCGCCGGAGCTGGCACACGACACGGACGCCACCGTCGCCGAGGCACGGGACTGGGTGAAGCGCGTCGACCGCCCGAACCTGCTCGTCAAGGTGCCCGCCACCGCCGAGGGTGTGCCGGCCATCGAGGCGCTGATCGGCGAGGGCATCTCGATCAACGTCACGCTCATCTTCTCCCTCGACCGCTACCAGGCGGTGATGGACGCCTATCTGGCCGGGCTCGAGCGATTCCAGCGCGCCGGCGGCGACGTGTCGTCGGTGGCCTCGGTGGCGTCGTTCTTCGTGTCCCGAGTGGACACCGAGGTGGACGGGCGCCTCGAGGCGATCGGAACCGAGGCGGCGCTGGCCCTCCGCGGCGAGGCGGCGGTGGCCAATGCGCGCGTGGCCTACCTCCAGTTCCTGCAGACGTTCTCGTCGGGGCGCTGGGTCGAGTTGGCGGTCGACGGTGCCCGGGTCCAGCAGCCGCTCTGGGCCTCGACCTCCACCAAGAACCCCGAGTACTCCGACATCCTCTACGTCGAGACCCTGGCCGCCCCCACCACGGTCAACACGATGCCCGAGTCGACGATCGAGGCGTACCAGGACCACGGTCCGGATCGTCCTGACATCCTCGACATCGAGGACATGAACGGGGCCGTCATCGTCCTGCATCGCCTCGCCGAGGTGGGCATCGACTACGACGACGTCACCGACACGCTCGAGCGAGAGGGCGTGGAGAAGTTCGCCGACTCGTTCCGCGACATGGTCGAGGACATCGAGAAGAAGAAGGCCGCCCTGTCGAAGGGCTGAGCCAGCCACCCCGGTAGGGTCACCTCGTGCCGAGACGCATCCTCATCGCCAAACCCGGTCTCGACGGTCACGACCGCGGCGCCAAGGTCATCGCCAGAGCGCTGCGCGACGCCGGCAACGAGGTCATCTACTCGGGGCTGCACCAGACGCCCGAGCAGATCGTCGAGACCGCCATCCAGGAGGACGTCGACGCCATCGGCATGTCGGTGCTCTCCGGCGCTCACATGACGCTGTTTCCCAAGGTGGTGGAGCTGCTGCGCGAGCGCGACATCCACGACATCGTGGTCTTCGGCGGGGGCATCGTGCCGGACGACGACATCCCTCGACTCCAGGAGCAGGGCCTGGCGGCCATCTTCACGCCAGGGGCACCGCTCACCGAGATCACCGAGTGGGTCGAGGACCACGTCCCACAACGGTGAGCCGGCACCGCAGGCGCCACCCGGCGACTCGCTAGCCTGACCGCCGCATTCGCGACCCCGGAGAGACCGTGGATCTGTTCGAGTATCAGGGCAAGCAGTTCTTCGCTTCGTACGACATCCCGGTATCGGACGGCGACGTCGCCACCACGGTCGCCGACGCCGTCGACATCGCCGATCGCATCGGCTACCCGGTGGTGATCAAGGCCCAGGTCCACACCGGCGGGCGCGGCAAGGCGGGCGGCATCAAGCTGGCCGAGAACGACATCCAGGCCGCCGAGTACGCCAACGACATCCTTGGGATGGACATCAAGGGTCACACGGTGCACCGCATCTGGGTCGAGAAGGCGTCCGACATCGCCGAGGAGTACTACGCCAGCTTCACCCTCGACCGCAGCGCCAAGCAACACCTGGGCATGCTCTCGGCGCAGGGCGGCGTCGACATCGAGACGGTGGCCGAGGAGGATCCCGACGCGATCGCCAAGATATGGGTCGACCCGGTGGACGGGCTCGACGCCGCCACCGCCGCCGAGTGGGTGAAGGCCGCCAAGCTCAACCCCGACGCCACCGACGGGACGATCGACATCCTCTTGAAGCTCTACCGCGCCTACGTCGAGGGCGATGCCGACCTGGTCGAGATCAACCCGCTCATCCTGACGCCCGACGGGCGGGTGCATGCCCTCGACGCCAAGGTGAGCCTCGACGGCAGCTCGGTCTTCCGCCATCCCGAGTACGAGCAATACGACGCCACCCAGCCCCGAGACGCCCGAGAACGGGCCGCTCACGAGCGCGGGTTGCAGTACGTCGGCCTCGACGGCTCGGTCGGCGTGATCGCCAACGGCGCCGGGCTGGCCATGAGCACCGTCGACGTGGTCAACCAGGTCGGTGGTGCCGCCGCCAACTTCCTCGACATCGGCGGCGGCGCCAACGCCGAGACGATGGCCGGCGCCCTCGAGGTCATCAACAACGACCCGGAGGTCCGGGCGATCTTCATCAACGTCTTCGGCGGCATCGTCAAGGGTGAGGTGATCGCCGAGGGGATCCTCGGAGCCCTGCAGGCGGTCGACATGAGCTCGCCGATCGTGATGCGCCTCGACGGCACCAATGCGGCCGAAGGCCGAGCGATGCTGGAGCCGCACCTCTCGGACATGCTGCAACTGGCCGACTCGATGCTGGACGGCGCCCGCCAAGCCGTCGAGCTGGCAGGAGGTGCGCGATGAGCATCTGGCTCGACGAGCACAGCAAGGTCGTCTACCAGGGCCTGACCGGCAGCCAGGGCCGTTTCTACGGCCTCCGCAACCGTGACTACGGCACGAACGTGGTGGCCGGGACCAACCCGAAGAAGGCCGGGACCGATGTCGACGGCATCCCGATCTACGCCACCGTCGGCGATGCCGTCGAGGCGACCGGCGCAGACGTGTCGTGCATCTTCATCCCGGCGCCCTTCGTCAAGGACGCGGTCATGGAGGCGGCGGCCGGGGGCGTGGGCCTGATCGTCGTCATCGCGGAGGGCGTGCCCGCCAAGGACGAGGCGTGGTTCTACAACAAGCTGAAGCGCGACCATCCCGACGTGCGGGTGGTCGGTCCCAACTGTCCCGGCATCATCAGCCCGGGGAAAGCGAACGTCGGCATCACCGCGGGTCACATCGCCAAGGCGGGCGGCCCGGTCGGCATCGTGAGCCGGTCCGGGACCCTCACCTACCAGGCGCTCTACGAGCTGAAACAGAACGACATCGGGGTGACCACCTGCGTCGGCATCGGGGGAGACCCGGTGCCGGGAACTTCGTTCATCGACTGCCTCCGTGCGTTCCAGGACGATCCGGAGACCGAGGCCGTGATGATGATCGGCGAGATCGGAGGCTCGGCCGAGGAGGAAGCGGCGGAGTTCATCGATGCCGAGATGGACAAGCCCGTGGTCGCCTACGTCGCCGGTGTCACCGCTCCGCCAGGGAAGAAGATGGGCCATGCAGGGGCGATCGTCTCCGGCGGCAAGGGGACGGCGGCGGCCAAGATGGAGGCGCTCGAGGCGGCCGGTGTCAAGGTGGGCCAGAACCCGACGGAGGCAGGGGAGCTGATGGTCGAGGTGGTCCGGGCGCTGTAGCAGGGTACGGAAAGAGGGGTATCAGTGGACGAGGCCAGCCGAAGGCGACCAGCGAGCAACGCCGAGGCCGCTGCAACGTTGGCTCTTTCCGCACCCTGCTAGGTGGAGGCGCTACTGGTCGGCCTCGGCTTGGGCCTCTCGGGCGGACTGGCGCCGGGGCCGCTCCACACACTCATCCTGACCACATCGCTTCAGCGCGGTTTCGCGGCCGGCTCGAGGATCGCGGTGGCGCCGTTGCTGACAGATGCGCCGATCGTCGCGCTGACGGTGGCGGTTGTCGGCGCCCTGCCCGGCGGCGTGGTGTGTGGCCTCACGATCGCGGGCGGCGCCTTCCTCGTCTATCTCGGCGTGCAGACGATGCGAGAGGCCGCCGACCCGATGCTCGCCGGCGCCGTGACGGCCGCCCAGGACTACCGGCGGGGGGTCGTGGCCAACCTGCTCAACCCGCATCCGTGGCTGTTCTGGGTGGCGGTCGGAGCGCCGACGCTGGTCGGCTTCTGGAGGGAGAGCGCGGCTGCCGCAGTGGCGTTCGTCGTCGGCTTCTACCTGCTGCTCGTGGGGAGCAAGGTCGCCTTCGCCTTCGCCGTGGCACGAGGTGCGCAGATGGTGTCCGCTCCCGTGCAGCGGCGATTGATCGTCGCCGGCGGCGTGATCCTCGTCGGCCTGGGCGTCTTCATCGCGGTGCGGGCGATCTGAGGCTGCGGCGCCCGCTCTCGCTAACCTCCAGCGCCGTGCTGCCCATCGCCATCCTCGCGTCAGGCTCCGGGTCCAACCTGCAGGCGCTGCTGGATGCGGCGGCGACCGACCCGTCCTTCGGTGCCCGGCCGGTCCTCGTGCTCAGCGACCGCCCCGACGCCAAGGCTCTCGACCGGGCAGCCGGCCACGACGTGCCCACCGCGGTCGTCGAGTGGGCCGGCGACCGGGGCGACTTCACTCGCCGGGTCTGCGAGGCCGTCGAGGCGGCCGGAGCCGAGGTGATGGTCCTGGCAGGCTTCATGAGGATCCTCGGTCCGGAGGCGATCCGCCGCTTCCCGCATCGGATCCTGAACATCCACCCGGCACTGCTCCCGGCGTTCCGCGGCGCCCACGCCGTCACCGAGGCGCTGGAAGCCGGCGTCAAGGTCACCGGCGTCACGGTCCACTTCGTAGACGAGCAGGTCGACCACGGACCGATCGTCTGCCAGGAAGCCGTCGAGGTCCTCGATGACGACGACGAGGCGACTCTCCACGCCCGGCTCCAGGAGGTCGAGCACCGGCTGTACCCGGCGGCGGTGAAGGCCTTCGCCAACGGCCGCTTGGCGGTGGCGGGCAACAAGGTGGTGTGGCGGTGACGCAGCGAGCGTTGCTGTCGGTCTACGACAAGCGCGGGATCGTCGAGCTCGCTGCGGCTCTGCACGAGCTCGGCTGGCAGCTCCTGAGCAGCGGGGGGACGGCGCAAGCCATCGGGGATGCCGGGATCCCCGTCACCGATGTCGCCGACCACACCGGATCGCCGATCATGCTCGGCCACAGGGTCGTCACCCTGCACCCCAAGATCCACGGCGGCATCCTCGCCGACCGGGACGATCCCGAGCATCGCGCCGATCTCGAGCGTCACGGCATCGACCCGATCGACCTGGTCGTCGTCAACCTCTACCCGTTCTCGTCCGAGCCGGGCATCGAGATGATCGACATCGGCGGTCCCACGATGGTGAGGGCCGCCGCCAAGAACCACGACCATGTCGGCGTGCTCGTCGATCCCTCGTCGTACGACGAGGTGATCGCCGAGCTGCAGCAGTCCGGGTCGCTGG
>JBPEXB010000311.1:0-2301 GCA_052032125.1 Acidimicrobiia bacterium | reverse complement strand
CGGGCGCCGCTGCGGTGATCGGCGCCATGCAGGCGATCGCCGCGCTCGACGTCCCCGTCAGGGTGCTGGGCCTCACCCCGTTGACCGACAACATGCCGGGACCGCTGGCCACCAAGCCCGGCGACGTGTTGACGACCAGGAACGGCAAGACGATCGAGGTGCTCAACACGGACGCCGAGGGACGGCTGGTGCTGGCCGACGCGCTGGCGCTCGGTGTCGAGCAGGAGCCCGACCTGATGGTCGACGTCGCCACGCTGACGGGTGCCTGCAAGGTGGCGCTCGGTGAGAAGATCGGCGGTGCGATGGGCACCGACGAGGCACTGATCCAGCGCATCATCCGACTCGGCGCGCAGGCCGGCGAACGCTTCTGGCATCTTCCGCTGCCAGACGACTACCGAACGCTGATCGACACTCCGATCGCCGACATGAAGAACACCGGCGGTCGCTGGGGCGGGGCCCTCACCGCCGGCCTCCTTCTCAAGGAGTTCGTGGGCGAGGTCCCGTGGGTGCACCTCGACGTGGCCGGCCCCGCCCGTTGGCCCGATGCCGAGCATTATCAGGCAAAAGGGGGATCAGGATTCGCCGTTCGTACGTTGGTATCTCTGGTCGAGGATGTGGCCGCGCAGGGCGTCTGAGTGGGTGTTTCATCACTCTGCGCGTTTGCATCTCCGCCGACAACCGCACACAGTAGGGTGTCCCCGGACCCACCAGGGCACCGTTTGATCATCGAGGGGTTTCGCTCGTGCGCCGCAGATTCCTGTGGACTCAGGCCATCGCCGACACCATCGCACTCGCGATCGGGATCGTTCCGGCATCACTGATCGACTTCAACACGCCGTTGCCGTGGACGGCCGAGCCGCGGGTGGTCCCGTTGATCGTGATGATGTTCGTCGCGCTCGTGGTGGCCGAGATCTCCAGCGCCCGGATGTGGGCGGGCAACGCCCCCCGGCCCAGCTACGGCCGGGCCATGGCGATCGTGATCACGACGCTGGGATTGACCTCCCTGTTCCTGACGCTGACCCAGTCGTACTTCTCCCGACCCATCATCGGCTTCTCGATGGTGTTCTTCTTCGCCGGGGCGATCGGCCAGCGAGCCCTCGCCCGGCGGCGGCCGTGGACGGAGTCGTTGGTGCTGGTCACCGGGGAGAAGGGTCTCGTGGACGACCTCCGCAACGCTCCCCACGCCGACGTGGTGACGGTGCTCGACCCCGGGACGGAAGGCGACATCGAACCGCTGGCTCCCGGCATGGTGCTGGCCGTCGACCTGCGTGAGGTGTTGTCGGACCGCATGGCCCAGTACGTGTCGTCCTGCACATTGGCCGGGTTCGACGTGCGCGCCATGTCGAGCGTGTACGAAATGCACACCGGCCGGATGCCGATCGTCCACCTCGCCGAAGGTTGGGAACTGTCGACTCCGGTGCTCAAGACCGCCCCGTACCTGCCCGGCAAGCGGATCTTCGACATCCTGGCGGTGCTGATCACCGCACCGATCACCGGCTTGCTCTCCGGCATCATCGCCATCGCCGTGCGCTCGACCTCCAAGGGTCCGGTCGTGTTCCGCCAGACCCGGGTCGGACGGGGAGGCGAGCTGTTCACTCTCTACAAATTCCGCACGATGTGGGACGGGTCCGACCTCAACGGGCCCGCCTTCGCGCGCGAAGGTGACGAGCGGCTCACCCCGGTCGGCAAGCTGCTGCGCCGTTTCCGGGCGGACGAGCTGCCCCAGCTCTGGAACGTCCTCAGGGGCGACCTCAGCCTGGTCGGTCCCCGACCGGAGCAGGTGGCCTTCGCCCGCCACTTCTCCCAGACGATCCCGTTCTACTCCCACCGCCACCTCATCCGGCCGGGCGTCACCGGCTGGGCGCAGGTCAACTACGGCTACGCCGACGACGACGCCGACACGATCGAGAAGCTCACCTACGACCTGTTCTACGTGAAGCACATGAGCCCGTGGCTCGATCTCTCGGTCCTCGGTCGCAGCGTCTGGACCGTCCTCAGCGGCTTCGGCGCAAGGTAGGCGTGGCGGGGGCGAGTCTCCAGTCGCCAGTCTCCAGGGGCGTCGCGAGTCGCGGTTCGCTCCGGGTGCCCCTCCACGAGCGGGATTGGCTCGCTGCGCTTCGCCGCTGAGGTCGACAGTCGTCAGTCTTCAGAAAGAGCTCGCGCGTCTCCTCCCCCGGAGGGGGAGGTGGCCTCGCCGGAAGGCGAGGGCGGAGGGGGCCACTGGGCAGCAACGGTGCGTGTCACGGTACTCAGTACTCGGTACTCAGTACTCAGTACAAACGTGTGTCGCTACCGAGTAGC
>JBPEXB010000310.1:0-4614 GCA_052032125.1 Acidimicrobiia bacterium | reverse complement strand
CCGAGTACTGAGTACTGAGTACCGCGGCCGTCGGCGGATAGGCGGCCGGGGGCGGGTACCCTTGCCGGGCCATGGGATCGATCCGACGACAACTCATCGCGCGACGCGCCTGTGGGGCGTTGACGCTCACGGCGATGGTGCTCGTCACGGTGCTGACAGCGTGTGGGGACGGCGGCGAGACGACCGACGAGACCACGCTGCCCTCCACCACGGCGACGTCGGCGGCCAGCGAGCAGGGCACGTCGGCGACCGAACCAGGCGTGGAACCGCAATCCGGCGACACCTCGTCGTCCACGACCAGCACCACCGAACCGACGACGACCACCACCGAGGGCACCACCACGACGGCCGAAGCGCCGTCGGAGACGACCCCGCCGCCTGATGCGACCGACACCACGTCGGGCACCGACCCCGTCACCGACACCACTGCCCCTTGACGGGCCTCCGAGCAGGGGAACCGAAACGATGCCGCGTGCGCTGTAGCTGACGATGGGAAGGGAACCGCTCCGCACGATCGTCGCGCTCGTCTGTCTGGCGCTCATGGCCGCCGCCTGCGGAAGCGGCGACGACGGGGAGACCGGCGAGAGCACCCGGGCCAGTGAGGTGTCGTCCACGGCGCTGGCCAACTCGCAGTCCGGCTCGATCGAGGTGCTCGCCTACGACGACAACCCCGACTCGCCGGGCCTGCTCGACATGCGCCCGTATCCCGACCCGCTGCCCGTGCGGCTCTCGATCGACATGTGCGAACAGGTCGACATCGTGCGCTGGCGCCTCACCGGCTCCGTGGAGACCACCGAGGACGGGGCGGAGGGATTCCTCCAGTTCCGGGCCGGGGACACCCGGCCGATGATCTTCCAGGTGCGGGTCGTGCACTCGGGCACCTTCGACATCGAGGTCCCGACCCACGAGTTGTCCGACCTCGCCACCACCTGCCAGCTGTTGCTCACCGATGGAGACGATGGCTGGCTGCCCGAGGCGGACGCCGCCGCCCAGGCCTACCAGGGCGTCTTCACCTGGGACGCCGAACCGGGCAGCGTCGCCTCGCTCGGCGTCGGACTCGTGGCGGGAGACCCCGACGACGCACGACGCGGATGGGCGCAGCACCACTGGTTCGGTGGCGGATTGCCGTTTGGCGAGGTGGTGGCGATGGACAAGGCCCTGGTCGGTGTGCCGGTCGTGACCGGGGTCTCGGGTTCCGGAGGATTCACGCCGTGCGCCAAGATCGATCTCTCTTTCGATGTCGCCGAGGTGGAGCAGAGCGAGGCGTGCACGCCCGCCAGCACCATCCTGGACCCGGGGCCGGTCGGGGTGGATGCCGAATGGCAGCGGTACGGCGACGTCGCCGGGCTGACGTTCTCGTCGCAGGGTCTCGACTACCTGGTCGGCTCGTTGGGCCAGTGGAACATCACGATCGTCGCCCGCCGGCCAGGTGATGTCGCCATCATCGCCAGCGGCTTGCAGCTCTACGACAACCCGGGGCCCTGGGTGCCCGATCGATCGCAGGCTCGCCCCATCGACGAAGACGAGTTGGTCGAGAACATCCTCGGTGACCAGTACCGGGAGATCGGCCGCTTCGACGCCGAGGGCGATCGCTACCTCGCCATCGAGGGCCCGCTCAACCCCGACGACCCCTCCGACTACCTCCTGCAGGTGAGGATCCTGCGACTCGACCGAGCGGGCCGCTTCCTCAACCCGCTCCTCGTGGCCGGCACGGCGTGGGATCGCTGCCTGGGCGTCGCTCCCCTCGGCGACGATCGCAGCTTCGTGGTCACCGGCGACTCGGGCGTCGACGTCCAGGGCCACCCGGCGCTCCCCGGCGCCGAGGTGGCCGGCCGGGTGCGGCTGGTGGACGGCGTCCTCGACCTGGCCGACCTCGAGTTGGTGATCGACGGCGAGGTGGTGGAATGCACCCCACCGCCGCCTCCGAGCGTGCCCACGACCTCTGCCACCTCACCGAGCACCACGACCGGCACGGTCCCGGGCAGCACCGACACCACCACCCCCGGCGGCACCACCGACACGACCGCTCCCTGACCCGGGCTCCTTGATCGGGCGGTCCGGCGTTTGTGGCATCATCCGCCGACACCCCGGACTGGAGACCGATGACCCGCTTCGCCTACTTCTGCGGCCACGAGCAGTGGCATCCCGAGGAGCTCGTTCGCCACGCCAAGCTGGCCGAGGAGGCCGGCTTCGACATGGTCGTGGTCTCTGAGCACTTCCACCCCTGGGTCGACGATGCCTCGGCCTCGGGGTTCGCCTACGCGACCATCGGGGCGATGGCTGCCGCCACGGAGCGCATCGAGTTCACCACCGGTGTCACCACCCCCCTGTGGCGCTTCCACCCGGCGGTGGTCGCCCAGGCGGCCGCCACCCTGGACCGGCTGAGCGGAGGCCGGTTCAACCTCGGGGTCGGGACCGGGGAGAACATCAACGAGGGACCGCTCGGCTACCACTTCCCCAAGTACGCCGAGCGGGCCGCCCGGATGACGGAGGCGCTGGAGATCATGCGCCGCATGCTGGATGGCGAGAAGCTCACCTTCGAGGGCGAGTACTACGTCACCGACCGGGCCAAGCTCTACTCACCCCCGACCCGCCGGGTTCCGCTCCTGTTGGCGGCGGGCGGACCCAAGTCAGCGGCGCTGGCCGGGCGGATGGCCGACGGGGTGATCACCTCGGTGAAGGACCCCGCCGAGACGATCGAGCGGGTCGTCGATCCGGTTCGCCAGTCGGCCGAGGAGACCGGGCGGCCTGCCCCGACGGTCCTGGCGACTCGGTGGTCGATCCTGGCCGGGTCGGATGACGAGGCGTGGGAGGCGCTCTACTCGTGGCGCGGGCTGCGAGCACCGGGGCGCCTGGAAGCGGTCGACCCCCAGACCCTCCGTGAGCGCGCCGACGAACTGCCGCGCGAGGAGGTGTTGGGCCGCTACGCCCGGATGACCGACGCCGAGGGGATCGTCGAGACGTACCTGCCGCTGGTGAAGGAATTGGGCGCCGACGTGGTCACGATCCAAATGGCCTCGCTCGACCAGGAAGCTCTCATCGAGATGCTGGGACGCGAGGTCCTGCCGGCGTTGCGCTCGGCCGCCGGCTGAACGGTCACTCCGAGAAGTCGGCCAGCAGCTCGTCCGCCGCCGCCTGCGCCTCGTCCGAGAGCGGTCCCAACGGCAGCCGGTCGAGGCCGGCCCGCAGGCTCGGCAGCTCCCGTTCGAACTGGTCGCGAATGTACCCGGCGTCGTCGTCGGCCCCGATGAAGGCGAACCACCCGCGCAGATTGGGCAGGAACCCGGTGCCGAAGGTCGCCAGGAGATCGAGCAGCCATCCGTCCTCGGACTCCCACAACAGCCATTCGGTCTGCCCTCCGGCGACGAACACGTCGATGACGGCGAAGCTGCGACCACCCTGCTCGAAACGGTCGGTCACGCTCCCGACCTGGATGCGTCCGATCGACTCGCCGGTGTAGGTGGGCAGCGAGTCGGAGAACGACTCCCAGAAGTCGGTCCGCACCGAGGCCGGGACACCGGAGCGCAGCATGCCGGCCACCTCCCCCGCCGTGCCTCGTTCGACGGCGATGAGGAAGGCGAGGTGGCGCTCGTCGACGAAGTCGGCGGTGCGGTCGTAGGCCTCGTCGACCAGGGCATCGACGAAGCTGCGGGCCACGGCCTCCGGTTCGACGCGCACCGCCTCGGCCGTCGACGTCGCCGCGTCATCACCTCCGCAGGCTGCCACCGAGACGACGGAGGCGACGAGGGCGGCGACCAGGCGCGGCCGCATCTCAGCCGTCCCTGACGGGCAGACGACCGGTCGAGACCAGCGCCGCCCGCCGATCCGGATCGGACAGGCCCGACGATCGATAGAGATAGACCAGGTAGGCGAGGCCGACGGCTTCCTGCACGAGCACGAGGGGATCGTCGATCAGCCGCCCCAGGAAGCCGGACCAGTAGTCCTCGACGCTGGGCGGGAACTCCCAGCCGAAGAGGGGCCAGAACAGCGTCTCGGGGAGCACCCACATGCCATCCAGCAGGAGATGGAACATGACCCCGACCGCCAGCGCCACTCCCCGCTTACGTGCCACCGTGCCGCGGCGGGTGGCGACCATCACGAGGGTGAGCACCAGCACGAAGAACGCCAGCGTATGGCCGTAGATCCTCCCGGTCTGGAACTCGTCGGCCCAGATGATCCGACCGATCGGCTTGTCGATCAGGTCGGAGACGACGGCGCCCAGCGCCAGGAAGCGGAGATCGACGGCCGGGTCCCGGAACAGGTACCGGAAGAGGAGAACCGACCCGCCGACGTGCCAGAACAGCACGGGTCAAGCTCGGCGCATCAGGGAACCAGGATCGCCCCGCAGTGGATGCAGCGGGGCGGGTCGTCCTGCAGCACTTCGTGATGCTCGGCCGCCGAGAGCTCGATGTGGCAGGCGCCGCACGTCCGGCCTTCCAAGGCACCCACCACGACACCTCCTCGTGAGGAACGCAGCTCCGTGTAGAGCTCCATCAGATCGCCGTCCACCTCCGGGGCGATCTCGGCTTTGCGCGCCTCCTTGCGGGCGATCTCGGCATCGATCGTCTTCCACTGCTCGGCGATCGACCCTTCCAGCGTCTTCTCGGTCGCCGT
>JBPEXB010000031.1:0-8431 GCA_052032125.1 Acidimicrobiia bacterium | reverse complement strand
GGACGAGGTCTGCCGGCGATGCATTGCCGCATGCAAAAGCGGCACGTCGCGGCGAGTGTGCGCGCGCCGGGTTGCCGCGGTACTGACTACTGACTACTGACTACTCACTACCGGATCAGCTCTGATCCGGAACTGGTGGCTCCCAGCCGGGGTTCTCGCAGCACAGACGGTCGAGCAGCGTGTGCATCGTGGCCAGCTCGCTGGGATCGAGGAGCTTGGCGATGCGTCGCTCGATGACGGCGTCGAACAGCTCCTGGTTCTCCCGCACGTACTCGAAGGCCTGCTCGGTGACCACCGCGTAGACGACCCGGCGATCGTGCTCGGCCGGCACCCGGTCGAGATAGCCGGCCTCCACCAGTCGATCCACGACCTTGGTGACACCACCGCGGGTCAGCACCACGCTGTCGGCGACATCGGCCATCTTGAGCCGGCCCCCGGCGAGCATGATCTGGACCACCACCAGGGCGTCGGACAACCCGAGGCCGGCGGCCGCCTGAAGCTCGCGATCGAGCTCGTCTGACAGCAGTGCCGCCAGGCGCATCAGCCCGAAGCCCACCTTGGTGTGCTCGGGCACCGGGCGAAAGCCCAGTTCCTCGTCGGTGATCTCGTGCAGGGAGTCCATCTCGACCTCAGCGTAGTCCGGTCATGGTTTCCATTCAAATAGTTAGCGTGTTGACGATTTGACCACATACCATTATCTTGTCAATTGTTTGCTGGTGGATTGACAGAGGAGGTCCCCCATGAGATTCAGCACCCAGTCCCTCGCCAGGGCCAGCGCCTCGCGGCCGTGGCGGACCGTCGGCATCTGGCTGGTGGTCCTGCTGGCGTCCGTGACGTTGACGTCGGCGCTGCTCGGCGACGCATTGACCACGGAGGCCAACCTGACCGACGATCCAGAGTCGTTGCAGGCCCAAGCCGTGATCGACGACGTCCGCGGCGAGCAGCCCGGAACCGAGTTGATCGTGGTCACGTCGAGCACATCGACGGTCGGCGATCCCCTGTATCAGTCCTACGTGGCCGATCTCCAGGAGCGGGTCGCGGCGCTGGGGCCCGAGGTGGTCGGCCACGTCGGCAGCTTCCTCACCGAGGACGGTCCGGTCTCCGAGTCGGGACGTTCAGCACTGCTCCCCGTGACGCTGGCAGGCACCGACGCCGACGCCGCGGCCGAGCAGGCATCCGCCATCCGCGAGGCGGTCGGCGAGGTGGCGGCACCCGCCTCGATCACGGCCACCGTGACCGGTCCGGCCACGCTGGAGAACGAGTTCAACCACATCGCCGAGGAGGATCTGCGGACCGGTGAGACGATCGGCATCGTCGTGGCGCTCGTCGTGCTGGTGTTCGTGTTCGGTGCCGTCGTGGCCGGCTTCGTCCCGATCGCTCTCGGCATCTCGTCGATCGCCGTGGCGCTCGGAGCCGCGTCGATCGTCGGCCTGGCGTTCGATCTGTCGTTCTTCGTCACCAACATGATCACGATGATCGGCCTGGCGGTCGGGATCGACTACTCACTGTTCATCGTGTCGCGCTACCGCGAGGAACGCGAGCGGGGCCGCACCACCCTCGATGCGATCACGATGGCGGGTAGCACGGCCAGCCGGGCCGTCTTCTTCTCCGGGCTCACCGTCGTGCTCGCCCTGGTCGGCATGGTGCTGCTCCCCAACACCATCTTCCGCAGCCTCGGCGTGGGAGCCATCCTCGTGGTGATCGCGGCGGTCGTGGCCTCACTCACCTTGCTGCCTGCGGTGCTCTCCCTGCTGGGAGATCGGGTGGATGCGCTGCGCATCCGAGGGCGCTCGGCCCGGGCGCTGGAACGACGAGGACGCTTCTGGGACCGCGTGACCTCCCGGGTCATGGCGCGCCCGGTCGTCAGCCTGGCGCTGTCCGCGGGCTTCTTGCTGGTGCTCAGCCTCGGCTATCTCTCGATCAGCACCGGCTTCAACGGCGTCTCGACCCTGCCGGATGGCATCGAGTCGAAGGAGGCCTTCGAGATCCTCGAGGCCGAGTTCTCGGGCGGCCTCACCTCACCGGTCGAGATCGTGATCGAGGGAGGCACCGGCACCGCGGCCGCCGTGGACACGCTGGCGGCCGGCCTCGCCGACCACCCCGGCTTCGCAGCCCCGTCCGCGGTGCAGACCACGGGGCCGGTCACGATCGTGACGGTTCCGCTCACCGGTGACATCAACGCCGAGGCGTCGCTCGAGGCGGTCCGCGAGCTGCGTTCCGACCTCGTGCCGGCGGCCTTCGCCGGCACGGGAGCGGCGGTGCTGGTCGGCGGCGAGACGGCGACGACCGTCGACTTCCTCGCCCAGACGACGGCCTGGACTCCGATCGTGTTCGTGTTCGTCCTCGGGTTGTCGTTCATCCTGTTGACGGTGGCCTTCCGATCGATCGTCATCCCGGTCAAGGCGATCATCATGAACCTCTTGTCGGTGGGCGCCGCCTACGGGCTGGTGGTGACGTTCTTCCAGCAGGGTGTCGGTCCGGAGTGGGTGAAGGACATCGCCGGCTGGCTGGGCTTCGCGCAGGTCGAGGTGATCGAGGGCTGGCTGCCGCTGTTCCTGTTCTCGGTGCTGTTCGGGCTCTCGATGGACTACCACGTGTTCCTCCTGAGCCGCATCCGGGAGCGCTTCGACCAGACCGGCGACAACACCGAGTCGGTCGCCTACGGGCTGCGGACCACCGGCGCGCTGATCACGGGAGCGGCCGCCATCATGGTGGCGGTGTTCGCCGGGTTCGCCGCCGGTCGGCTGGTGAGCTTCCAGCAGATGGGCTTCGGCTTGGCGGCCGCCGTCCTGCTGGACGCCACCATCGTCCGCTCGGTCCTCGTACCGGCGTCCATGAAATTGCTGGGCGACCGCAACTGGTACCTGCCCCGATGGCTGGAGTGGCTGCCGCGCCTGGACATCGAGGGGACCGAGTCCGCACCGCCCGACGAGGAGCCGCGGCTGCTCGTCACCGCCTGATCCGTCGACCGCCGCGGTGCCGGTCGGGCCTCACCGCTCGATCGGCACCGCCCGGTCGACGAGCACCAGGTAGACACAGCGGACGGCGAAGGCCTGGCGGACCTCGCCGACCACCTCCTCGAAGAACTCCTCCCGATAGGCGCCGTCGGTCACGGCCGTGACCGCGAAGTAGAGCCCGCTGAAGGCCGCCAGGAAGGCGGCCACCCGCAGCAGCTCCTCGGTGAGTTGGACCTCCCGCCCGAGCAACCCGAAGGAGGTCCAGAGGAGGTTGGGCTCGACCTGCGCCCAGGCCGTGATCACGTCGGGCGGGACGATCAGCAACCCCAGCAACACCAGGAAAGCCCCCACCAGCACCGCCACCAGGATGATCTGCAGCGCCTGGCCGAAGAGGATCACCAGTCCGACGTTGATCCACGCCGTCCGCCCCAGCGGCCGGTGGTCGGGAGCACCTTCCCAGCCGGTCGAGAGGTCAGCGACCGGTGTTCCCGCGCATTCGGTCCCGACCCGGTCCCAGTCCTCGAAGGTGCCCAGCCCGGCCACTTCCTTGGGCAGCCGGACCAGGATGAAGAGGGTGCCGAAGGCCGCGAAGAGACCCAGGGTGCCCCAGAACAGTGGCCCCAGCAGGTTGGCGCTCGCCTGCCACACCTCGGCGTTGATGAAGAGGAACGTGACGAACAGCAACAGCAGGGGGAGCGCCCGAGCGAACAAGAGCAGGGTCTCGCTCAGCTGGCGAAAGAGACGGCCGGTGGCCCACCCGAGGAGCGGCACGATCCCGAAGCTGGTGATGACGTAGATGGTGGCGAGCAGGCCGAGGTTGAGGGCGATGAGCCCCACCGCCCCCTCGAGGTTGCCGCCGAAGACCACCGGCACGAGCGGCGGCACCAGCACGAACACGGCCAGCTCCACCGGGCCGATCGAACGCGGCCGCTCCAGAGGTCTCCGACCCCTCCCCCGGTTGACCAGCGCCCATGCCCCGAGCACCAGTCCGAACGCTCCCAGCACGGCGAGGGTGTTGGCCCACCAAGCCTCGAAGTTGAGCGCTGCGAAGACCTCGATGAGGAAGATGAAGGTGAGCAGCAGCGACGCCCGGGTGAAGATGTCCTGGGAGGCCGAGTAGTCCTCGATGAAGTGCGGGATGCCCCGGCGGACGAACCAGCGCTCCGTGTCCCGCATCGGCTCCGACGTCGCCCGGCTCATGCCGAGGATTGTCGTGATCGGGCCGCGACCGGCCAAGGACCTACGCTGCGGATCCGAACGGCGTGTCGAGGACGGGAACGCCCGATCGTCGGATCGGAAGAGGAGACGGACAGTCCATGACACTCGAGCGAGCGACCGTCGAGGTGGACGGCCGGCCGGTGGCCGTGTGGAGCGGGGGTGAGGGCCCGACCCTGCTCGCGATCCACGGCCTGTTCCTCGACCATCGCGCCCTGGCGACGACGCTCGAGTCGACGCCCGGGATCGAACGGTTCCGTCGCCTCTACGTGGATCTCCCGGGCATGGGTGAGACCCCCGCGGCGGGCCACCACCCGTCGTCGGCGGCGATCGTCGAGGTGCTCGACCGGGTGGTCGGCGAGACGATCGGCACGGCACCGTTCGTTCTGGTCGGCCAGTCCTACGGCGGGTATCTCGTCCGAGGTCTCCTGGCTCGTCGGCCCGAGCAGGTTCGGGGGATGGCCATGATCGTGCCGGTGGTGGCGACCGACCCAGCGGATCGGGTCGTTCCCGCGCCGGTGAAGCGTCTGGTGGACGACGAAGCCGTTGCAGCGCTCCCCGACGCCTTCCTCGCCGAGATGCGCCCGTTCATGGTCCTCGAGTCGCCCGGCATCGTCGCCGAGTTGATCCGCGACTTCCTACCGGCCGCCGCCGCGGTCGATCAGGATTTCACCACCACCCTGCAGGAGACGGGCTACGCGCTCGATCCCGATGCGCTGGGGAACGCCTTCGCCGGGCCGGCGCTGGTGATCTGCGGCCGCGATGACGCCATCGTCGGTTACGAGCAGGCGCTGGCGCTTCGCGACGAGCTCCTCGACGCGACCATCGCCGTCGTGGCCGGCGCCGGGCACGCCGTGGAGCTCGAACGGCCGGGCGTGGTCCGGTCGCTGCTGGCGAACTGGCTCCAGCGGGTGCTGGACGGCGGCCTCTGACCCTTCAGCCGGGCGCCGTCGCCACCAGCATCACGTCGTGGGCCTGACGGACCGTTCCGTCGTCGCCCACGACGTCCCTGAACACCTTCTCGTTGGTGGCGATCTCCAACTCGGCGAAGTCGGCAGCCAGGTCGGCCTCGTCGAACAGCACCTCCGGATAGGGCGGCCCCCCGACGCCGTGCTCGAGGTTGTCGGCGTGGTGGGCGATCAAGAACACCGTGCCGCCCGGCGCCAGTGCCCGTACCGCCTTGGCGTGGGCCACCCGCCGCGTGTCGGCCGGAAGCTGCAGGTACGACAGCACGACGAGGTCGAACGACGCCGGCTCCGGCTGCCACTCGCGTACGACGTCGATCGATCGGAAGTCCACCTCGACGCCCGCTTCAGCGGCCAGGGCCTCGGCCTGCTCGATGGCGGTGTCGGAGAGGTCGAGCCCCGTGACCTCGTGGCCTTGCAGTGCCAGCCACACGGCGTTGCGGCCCTGACCGCAGCCGAGGTCCAGCACCCGACGCGGTCCGAGGCCGGAGGCGAAGTCCGCGACATACCGGTTGGGCTCGGTCCCCCAGACCATGCCTTGCGTGGCGTAGCGCTCGTTCCACGCCGCCCTTGCATCGGCATGAGCGGCGGAGATGCCGGGAGGGCGATGCTGCTCAGCCAAACTCGATCCCCTGCGCCAGCGGCAGGTCGCCGCCCCAGTTGATCGTGTTGGTCTGCCGCCGCATGTAGGCCTTCCAGGCGTCGGAGCCGGACTCCCGTCCGCCACCCGTCTCCTTTTCACCACCGAACGCGCCGCCGATCTCGGCGCCGGAGGTGCCGATGTTCACGTTCGCCAGCCCGCAGTCGGAGCCACGGTGCGACAGGAACGTCTCGGCGTTGCGCAGTGAGTCGGTGAAGATCGCCGACGACAGCCCTTGGGGAACTGCGTTCTGCACCTCGATGGCTTCCTCCAGCGAACCCACCTCGATCACGTAGAGGATCGGGGCGAAGGTCTCCTCCTGGACGATGGGGGCGTCCTTGCCGATGCGGACGATGGTGGGCTCCACGAACTGGTTGGACAGGCCATCGATCTCGACCCTGGCGCCGCCGGTGACGATCTCGCCGCCCTGCGCCTTGGCGGTCTCCAGCGCCTCCATCATGCGCTCCACCGCCGCTTCCGAGACCAGCGGCCCCATGAGCACGCCGTCCTCCATCGGGTCGCCGATCCGCACCGATTGGTAGGCGGTCATCAGCCGCTTCGTGATGTCATCGGCGACCTCCGAGTGCACGATCAACCGGCGCAGCGTCGTGCAGCGCTGACCGGCGGTCCCCACGGCGGCGAACAGCGCCGCCCGGGTGGCCAGCTCCAGGTCGGCGTCGTCCATGACGATCATGGCGTTGTTGCCCCCGAGCTCGAGCAGCGACCGGCCCAGCCGCTGGGCGACGGCCGGCCCGACGATCTTGCCCATCGCGCATGACCCGGTGGCCGAGATCAGCGGGAGGCGGGTGTCGGCGGTCATGGCGGCGCCGATGTCGGCGCCGCCGGCGGCGAGGCTGAAGACCGCCTCCATCCCGGTGCCCTCCATGACTTCGGCGCAGATGCGCGTCACCGCGATGGCGGTCAGCGTCGAGTGCGGCGACGGCTTCCACACGATCGGGTCGCCACAGACGGCGCCGATGCACGCGTTCCACGACCAGACCGCCACCGGGAAGTTGAAGGCGGTGATCACCCCGACCGGCCCGAGCGGATGCCACTGCTCGTACATGCGGTGCCGGGGTCGCTCGCTCGGCATCGTGAGCCCGTAGAGCTGGCGGGAGAGGCCGACCGCGAAGTCGCAGACGTCGATCATCTCCTGGACTTCGCCGTTGCCCTCGGCGTGGATCTTGCCCATCTCCAGAGTGACGAGTGCTCCGAGCTCGTCCTTGCGTTCGCGTAGCGCGTTGCCGATCCGCCGGACGTACTCACCCCGTACGGGGGCCGGGGTCATCTTCCACTCGTCGAACGCCTCCACTGCCGAGGCGACGACGCGGTCGTACGCCTTCGGCCCGGCGAGGGTGACCGCGGCGATGGCCTCACCCGTGGTGGGGTTGTGGACGTCGACGGTGTCGCCGTCGGCCTCCAGCCAGGTCCCGTTGAACGCCCCCGAGTTGGTCGATGCCAGCCCGAGCCGCTCCAGCACGGTTGCTTGGTCCATGTCGCTTCCTCTCAGACGATCTGGGCGGTCGAGCCGATCTCGAGGTCGCCGCTGTCGCGCTGGGCGGCGACGATCTCGATCTCGACGAGGAACCCGCCGGGCAGCGCAGCCACCTGCACGGCGGAGCGGGCCGGCGGCTCATCGGCGAAGTAGCCCGCATACACCTGGTTGATCTCGGCGTAGTCGTTCATGTCCGCCATGAAGATCGTGGTCTTGACCACGTCGGAGAAGCCGAGCCCCACGTCGCCGAGCAGCGCCCCGATGTTGTCCATGACCTGGCGGGTCTGGACGCGCACGTCGTCCTCAGCTCGTCCGCCATCGGGCTTGAGCGCCACCTGGCCGGACAGATAGACGAATCCGTTGGCGGCCACGGCCACCGAATAGGGGCCCATGGCGCTCGTGGCGCTGGGTGTCTCGAGAACCTGTTTTGCCACCGTTCCTCCGAGTCGAGTGTGCCGGTCCAGGCTACCCACGGCCTCTCTCGCCCATGCAAAGAGACCGCCCGGTGAGGGGCGGTCTCGATCGAAGTGTGCGTGTCGCTCAGCTGAAGCTGTTGCCGCAGCCGCAGGAGCGCGTGACGTTGGGGTTGTTGATGGCGAACCCGGCACCCATCAAGCCGTCCTTGTAGTCGAGGGTCGAGCCACGCAGCATCTCGACGCTCTGGTCGTCCACGACGACCCGCACGTTCTCGCCGAACTCCTCGACGATGTCACGATCGCCGACCTCGGAGTCGAAGTACATCTCGTAGGAGAACCCCGAGCAGCCGCCGGGACGGACCGCCATGCGCAGCGCCAGCGACTCGTCGTTCTCGGCGGAGATCAGCTCGTCGATCTTGGCCACAGCCGTGTCGGTCAACTCGACGGCGCGCTGCGGCGTCCGGGTGTTGATGGTGACCAGCTGTTCCATGTCGAAGGCTCCTCGCGGTTTCTGTGGTGGATTATACCCAGGCTATCGGCATGTCTATCCAACAGCTGGATAGGAGAAAGTGTTCCGAGCCTGCGGCTCGGGAGTACTCAGTACTGAGTACCGGGGCCCGGGCCCCGTCGACTTCGTCGACTCGGCGTCCCGGCATCCGGGACCCGGACTCCGGGCTCCGGGCTCCGGGCTCCGGGCTCCGGGCTCCGGGCTCCGGGCTCCGGGCCTCGCATGGCTACGCGGG
>JBPEXB010000309.1:0-4228 GCA_052032125.1 Acidimicrobiia bacterium | reverse complement strand
GGCGCGACGCCTTCGACCGAGGGACGAGCCGTCCACGGGAACCACCATCCCGGTGTCGCTGAGGCCGTACCGAGGACCGGGGTCCGTCAACCGGTGGAAGGCGCCGGCGGGGTGCGTAGCCTTGCCTGATGAGCATCGGAGCACCCACGGGGACGGTCGCCTTCCTCCTCACCGATGTGGAGGGTTCGACTCGACTCTGGGCTGAGGACTCGGCGGCCATGTCGGCCAGCCTGGCTGTTCACGACGACGTGCTGCGGGACGCGGTGCGCCGACACGGCGGCCACGTGTTCTCGACCGCCGGCGATGCCTTCGCCGCAGCCTTCCACACGACGACCGATGCCCTGGACGCCGCAGTGACCGCCCAGCGGGCACTGCAGGCCACGAAGTGGCCCGGTCCGGTGATCCGTGTGCGGATGGGAATCCACACCGGCGAGGCCGAGGAACGCGACGGCGACTACTTCGGCCCCGTGCTCAACAAGGTTGCCCGCATCATGTCGGCGGCCAACGGCGGCCAGATCCTCCTCTCGGCCTCAGCCGCGGAACTGTCGAGCACGTGGTTGTCCGACGACACGTCCTTGATCGATCTCGGCGCTCATCGACTCCACGACGTGCCGGGCACCGAGCACCTGTTCCTCGCCGGACACGTCGAGCTTCCCGACATCGACCTGGCCATCCGGACCACACAGGAACGGAACCACAACCTCCCTGAGTACCTCACGACCTTCGTCGGCCGGGAATCGGAGCTCGCCACCATCGCCGACCTGCTGGACGACCACCGCCTCGTCACGCTCAGCGGCGTCGGGGGCACCGGGAAGACTCGGCTGGCCGTCGAAACGGCTCGACGCATGACCAAAGGCCTCAGCGGCGGCCGATGGCTGGTCGAGCTGGCGCCCGTGGTCGATTCCGACAACATCATGCTCACGATCGGGGAAGTCCTGGAGCTGCGACCCGGTCCGGGTGCTTCCATCGACGAGGTGGTGGCCCGGCACCTCGCGGACCTCGAGACCCTCGTCATCATCGACAACTGTGAACACGTGCTCGAAGGCGCGATCGATGCGATCTCGACGCTGCTGTCGGCCGGGCCGGGCGTCAAGGTCCTGGCCACGTCGCGCGAGTCGCTCGGCATCACTGGAGAGGCGATCGTGCGGGTTCCGTCGCTCGGCCTGCCGTCCGATGCCGGGTCCTTGGCGGGGGTGGAGTCCGTCCATCTGTTCCTCGATCGTGCCGGCGAGGTACGGCCCGGGTTCGAACCGACCGAGGCAGACTTGAGGGCCATCGCACGGATCTGCGTTCGCATCGATGGCATCCCGCTGGGTCTGGAGCTGGCCGCCGCCCGACTCCGCAGCCTCGCTCCGGCGGACCTCGCCGATCGATTGGATGAATCCTTCAGGGTGCTGTCGGGTTCCGCCAAGACGGCGCTGCCCCGCCAGCGCACGCTCAACGCCACGATCGATTGGTCGCACGACCTCCTCACTCCGGCGGAACGAGCGGTCTTCCGGCGCATGGCGATGTTCCTGAACGGGTTCGACCTCACGGCAGCCGAAGCCGTCTGCTCCTGCGACTCGGTGGACGAAGCCGACGTCCTGGATCGACTGGACTCGCTGGTCGACAAGTCGCTTCTCGTCACGGCGCATGACCCCATCGTCGGTACCCGGTATCGCATGCTCGAGCCGGTTCGTCAGTACGCGCAGGAGGTCCTGAGGGGCTCGGGCGAAGCGGGCGACGTGCAGCGCGCACACGCCCAGCACTTCGCGTCGTTCGTCGCCATGGCGAGCCCGCTGATGCGTCGGGCAGGTCAGATGACCTGGGAGCGTCGGCTCGACGAGGACTACGACAACATCCGGGCCGCATTCAGCACGCTGCTCGAAGCCGGCGAGGTGGACGGCTACCTGGACATGGCATTCGATCTCTTCTGCTACTGGCAGCATGTCGGGTTCCACTTCGAAGGGATCACCACCATCGAAGAGGGACTCGCGGTCGCTCCGACCGACACCGATCCAATGAGGCTGGTCAAGGCCTCCTTCACGATGGCGGCGTTGGGTTTTGAAACCACACTGCCGCGGTCGGTGGGAGACGCCGAGCACGGGTTGCGGCTAGCCACCGCCACCGGCGACCCCAACCTGATCGGCCGCATGGAGCTGGCGCTCGGTGCCGCCATCCGCCACTCGACCTCGAGGCCCGATTTCGCCGAGCACGTGCTCCGGGGCCGAGACTTGATCGAACAGCACCGCCACCCGTACTGGTGGGAGCAACGATGGGAGGACGCCTTTCACGACTTCCTCTTCTCCGGATACCTGCCGCCTGGCGACGGACGGAGGCGCGAACACGCCAAGCGGGCGATCGAGACGTTCGAAGAGCTGGGCGACGAGGCACAGCTGATCGCTGCGCTGTGCGAGAGCGCCATGGGGATGCTCGAGGGAGTCGACGATTGGATCACCGACAACCTGCGACGCGCCTGCGAGATGGTCGAGCGCATCGACGTGCCGTACTGGCACGGCCACGCCTACTACTTCCTGGGCGAGATCGACATCATCGCTGGGCGGACAAAGGCCGCTGTGCCCCGACTTCGGGAGAGCCTCCGCCATTTGGAGGACTGCGGCGATCTGTCGTGCTGGGCCGGCGCGATGCGGGCCTTGTCGTTGTCTCACCTGCGCCTGGGCCAGTCGGAGGACGCCAAGGCCACGATCGCCGCGGTCCTCCGACGGACCTCGCCACTGCCCATGCCGGAGCGAGCGGTCCCTCGTGCGCTGGCGATCGCGGCGCGGTTGTTGCTGGACACCGGCCAGGCGGATCGCGCCGCCGTGATCATCGGATCGGCCACGGCTGCCAACGGCGACGCGTTCCTCACCTCCGAACTGCCGCGATTCGAGACGATGGCGGAAGAGGTGCAGGACCGGCTCGGACGCGACGCCTCCGAGAAGCTGGGAGAGGGCGCGTCGATGGATATGGCAGACCTGTTGGTCTCGGCCGCAGCCTGGCTGGAGGAGTGATTCCTTCCTTTGTCGCTGGGCGGGAAGCAGGTATCCCAGACCGAATACTTCGTACCCGTCCGTCGTTGTACAATATGCACTAACCGCGTAGTGAAAACCCGAGGGTGATTCCGCATGGCAACCGTTGATCTCGACCTTGGTGGGTACAAGCTCGGCTGGAGCGACCCCGAGGACGATTACGTCTTCAAGCCCGAGAAGGGCCTCAACGAGGACATCATTCGCAAGATGTCCGAGATCAAGGGCGAGCCGGAGTGGATGTTGAACTTCCGGCTCAAGGCCTACCAGCGCTTCCTGCGCAAGCCGATGCCCACCTGGGGCGGGGGCGGTCTCCTCGAGGAGATCGACTTCGACGACATCTACTACTACATCAAGCCCGCCGAGGAGCAGGCCAAGGACTGGGACATGGTGCCCGAGTCGATCAAGGACACCTACGCCAAGCTCGGCATCCCCGAGGCGGAGCGCAAGTTCCTCGCCGGAGTCACGGCCCAGTACGAGTCCGAGGTCGTCTACCACCGCAACCGGGAGGACCTCGAGGAGCTCGGCGTGCTGTTCATGGACATGGACTCGGCGGTGCGGGAGCACCCCGAGATCGTCCAGGAGTACTTCGGGTCGGTCATCCCGCCCAACGACAACAAGTTCGCCGCCCTCAACTCGGCCGTCTGGTCGGGCGGGTCGTTCATCTACGTGCCGCCCGGCGTGCACGTCGACCAGCCGCTCCAGGCCTACTTCCGGATCAACGCCGAGAACATGGGCCAGTTCGAGCGGACGCTGATCATCATCGACGAGGGCGCCTTCTGTCACTACGTCGAGGGTTGCTCGGCGCCGGTCTGGACGACCGACTCGCTGCACTCGGCCGTGGTCGAGATCGTCGTGAAGCGGGGCGGCCGCTGCCGCTACACGACCATCCAGAACTGGTCGAACAACGTCTACAACCTCGTCACCAAGCGGGCCGCTGCCTACGCCGACGCCACGATGGAGTGGGTCGACGGCAACCTCGGCTCCAAGCTGACCATGAAGTACCCGGCTGTGTGGCTGATGGAGCCGGGCGCCCACGGCGAGGTGCTCTCGATCGCCTTCGCCGGCGAGGGCCAGCACCAGGACACCGGCGCCAAGATGGTGCACGCCGCGCCCGGGACCACCTCGACGATCCTGGCCAAGTCGATCTCCAAGGGCGGCGGCCGCTCCGGCTACCGCGGCCTGGTGCGGGTCGAGCCGGGGGCCGAGGACGCCAAGTCGTT
>JBPEXB010000308.1:0-3308 GCA_052032125.1 Acidimicrobiia bacterium | reverse complement strand
CGCAGTACTCAGTACTCAGTACTCAGTACTCAGTACTCAGTACTCAGTACGCAGTACCCCTCACTCCAGCTCCACCACGACCTCAGGGCTCAAGGGCCTCGCGATGCAGGTGAGGATGGCGCCGGCGGCCCGCTCGGCGTCGGTGAGGATGAAGGGGAACCCGGGGTCGATCTCGCCGGAGACGACGCGGGCCCGGCAGGTGCCGCACACGCCCGACCGGCAGGCCCACTCGACCGGCGCGCCGGCCGCAGCCAACGCATCGAGGATCGTGTGGCCTGCCGGGACCGATGCGTCGACGTCGCCGGCCCGCACCACGGCCCCGTCGAAGGGCTCAGGCGCCTCGGTGCGTTCTGGCGGCAGGTAGTACTCGACGAGCACGTGCTCGTGGGGGGCGCCGAGGGACGCCAGGCGCGCCGCCACCATGTCGCGCATGCCCGGCGGTCCCGACACGAGATACCGAACGTCGGGGGTGATGGGCGGGTGGCTCATGAGGAAGTCGTTGACGAACCGCGGGTCGATGCGCCGGCCCTCGCCGCTGAAGACGTGGGTGATCGACAGCCGATCGGGATGGCGGCCGACCAGATCCTCCAGCGTCGCAGCGAAGATGACGTCCTTCGGCGTTCGGTTGCCATACGCGAGGTGGACGTTGGAGCCGGGCTGGCGAGCGAGGATCGTCTGCACGATGCTGACCACGGGGACCGACCCGCTGCCGGCGACGAAGCCGTAGTAGGTACGCCGATCCGACGGGTCGATGTCGACCGTGAACACCCCGGCAGCCGGTTCGACTGCCAGACGATCTCCCGGCCGCACACCGTCGACCAGCCATGGGGACACCACGCCGTCGGCCAGCCGCTTGACGGTGATCGAGGGCGCCTGACCCAGCTCGGGCGAGGAACTGAGCGAGTAGACCCTCCTGTGCATGTCGCCGTCGATGGAGGCGTGCAGCACGACATGCTGGCCGGCAGTGCCGCCGACTCGTCCCTCCGGGTCCTCCAGGACGATGGTCGCCGCGTCAGCGGTCTCGGCACGAACGTCTCGAACCGTCAGGACGACGGGCTCGGTCAAGCAACGACCTCGCTGAAGCCAGAGCCGCTGGGCCGGATCAGCTGGTCCATGGTGCACTCCTCCGCCGGTTTGTCCGGGCGCCACCGCTCGAACCGGGTGGCGTGGCGGAAGCGCCCGCCCTCCAGCTGGTCGTAGCTCACCTGAACCACCACCCCGGGCTCGACGGGCGTCCACTCCATGGTCTTGGACGTCGACCAGCGGCTCTGCGCTCCGGGTGCTCGTGTCTCGTCGGCGCCGCCGAAGCTCTCCTCGGAACGGATCTGCTCGAACTGCTTCAGCAGCTCGACCCGGTCATGGTCGGAGAATCCCGAGCAGTGGCCGATGAAGTGCAGCTCGCCATCGTCGTTGTAGAGGCCGAGCAGGATCGACCCGATCTTGTCGCCGTCCTTGTGGACCCGGTACCCGCCGACGACACAGTCGGCGTCGCGGCGATGCTTCCACTTGATCCAGTCCCGCTTGTCCTGCAGATAGCTGCCGTCCGTCTGCTTGCAGATGATCCCGTCGCAGCCGGCTGCCTCGTAGTCGTCGAACCACTTGGTGGCCACGTCGAGATCGTCGGTCACCGGGGTGAGATGCCAGGGGAAGTCGAGCCCACCGAAGAGGTCCTCGAGGCGCCTCCGTCGGTCGGCGTAGGAAGTGTCCATGAGGCTTTCACCATCGGCTGCCAGCAGATCGAAGGCGACCAGCTCCGCCGGGATCTCCTCCGACAGCATCGTGATGCGGGACTCGGCCGGGTGGATGCGCAGCTGCAGTGTGTCGAAGTTCGTGACGTCGTCCACGACGACGACCACCTCGCCGTCCACGACGGTGCCGGCAGGAAGCTGCTCGAGCGCCGGGCGCAGCTCGGGGAAGTAGCGCAGCAGGGTCTTGCCGTTGCGCGAATCCATCCGGACGTCGTCCTCCGACCGGTAGGCGATCATGCGAAAGCCGTCCCACTTCGGCTCGTAGACCCATCCCTCCCCCGAAGGCGGATCGACCTTCACCTTGGCTTTCATCGGCTTGATCGGAGGTGTGATGGCCCAGCTCATGCTCCGAGGATAGGGGCACTCGCCAAGCCCGACCGGACCTGGCCTCTCCGTAGACTCACGCCATGCAGAGCCCACCACAGAAGGCGAGCGCCTGGGTGGACCGGCTGCCCGGGCCGGTTCAGCGGCTGGTCGCCCGGGGGATCGCCGCCGACGCCAGCGAGAACGAGCGGTCGCAGCAGGCGACCTTCCGGCTCCTGGTGCTGGTGGTGGCCGTGCTGTGCACCGTGTGGGTGGTGACGTACGCGGCGCTCGGTCTGTGGCCGGCGGCCTCGATTCCCCTCCTGTTCCAGCTGGTGTCCGTGATCACGCTCCGGGCGCTCGCCCGCGGGGCGCGGTTCGGGCCGATCCGCGACGTGCAGATGACCTTGATGCTGGTCCTCCCGTTCCTCCTCCAGTGGACCCTCGGTGGATTCGCCAACTCGTCGGCGGTGGCGATCTGGGGACTGGTGGCGCCCTTGATGCTCGGGCTCGTGGGGTCGCGGCCGCTTCCCTGGACGGCGGGATTCGGCGTGCTGGCGATCACGTCGGTCGTGATCGACCCACTCCTCACCGGCGCCGGGCCCCCCGCCGACGCGGTCCGGGCGCTCTACTTCCTGAACCTGGGCGGGGTCGGGCTCACCGTGTTCGTGACCGTGCAGTACTTCCTCACCAACCGCCAGCGCATCGAGACTGCCCTGGCGCTCGAGCGCGATCGGTCCGATCAACTCCTGCACGCCATCCTCCCTCAGGACGTGGCCGTCCGGCTGAAGTCGGGCGAGCAACTCATCGCCGACCGGATCGACCGGGCGACCGTGCTCCATGCCGATCTCGTGGGCTTCACGCCCCTCGCCACGAGCCTGGATCCGGCGGAGCTCGTCGGGCTCATGGATGACCTGTTCTCGCCGTTCGACGAGCTCGCCGCCGCCCTGGAGCTGGAGAAGATCAAGTCGGTGGGCGACTCGTACATGGTGGTCGGCGGCATCGGTCGGTCGGACGACCAGGCGTCGGCGGTGGCGGAGATGGGCCTGTCGATGATCGAGCACGCCGCGACGATCGACCATCCGGCCGGGCCCGTGCAGCTGCGCGTGGGCATCGACGTCGGGCCGGTGGTGGCCGGCGTCATCGGCAGCTCCAAGATGAGCTACGGCGTGTGGGGCGATGCGGTCAACACCGCCAGCCGGATGGAGACCAGCGCCCTGCCCGGGACGGTGCACGTCTCGGCGGCGGCCGCCGCCT
>JBPEXB010000307.1:0-4208 GCA_052032125.1 Acidimicrobiia bacterium | reverse complement strand
ACATAGCTCGCGGTGAGCATGATCTCAAAGGCGACGAACAGGGTGAACAGATCGCCGGTCAGGAGGGCCAGCGCCACACCGGCGGCCAGCATCTGGTACACGGCGTGAAAGCCGGCGAAGTCGGTATCGGTACCCGGCCGGGCGACGGCGTAGAGGAGCACGGCGAAGAGAGCCGCGGCTGCGGTCGCCAGCATGAGCACGGCGAAACGGTCGGCGACGAGGGGTATCCCGAGCGGGGCGGGCCAATCGGCCTGCGCCGCCACGATGGTGCCCGAGTCGTCGACCACGAATACGAGGGCGACGGCTACGGCGAGGTAGGCAGCCGAGGCGACGATTCCGGTCGATCGGCGGAGCGCCGGGCTCCGCAGTGAGACCAGCGACAGGGCGGCAGCGGCGATCGGGATGACGACGGGGAGGGTGGCGAGGGTGGTCACGCTGCTCCTCGGCCGGCAATGCGGCGGTCCTCGATGTCGTCCTCCACCTCGTCCTCGCCCGTCTCGGTCCACGACCGGTAGGCGAGGGCGAGCAGAAACGCCGTGACGCCAAACGTGATGACGATCGCAGTGAGGACCAGGGCCTGCTCGAGAGGATCCGAAATGAGCCCGTCGGCCACACCATCGACAATCGGCGGGGATCCCGGCTCGCCCCCGGAGCCCAGCAGCAGGAGGTTGGCGCCGTGCGCTATCAGGCCGAGGCCGACGATGATCCTGCTCAGCAGCTTCTGGAGGAGGAGATACGTTCCGGAAGCGAACAAGACCGCTGCGGCCAATGCGATCATCCAGCTCATTGCGCTTCACCGCCCAGGCGTTGCAGCGCGGTTTCGACTACCCCGACGACGAGGACGTACACGCCGAGATCGAAGAGGAGGAGGCTCGAGAGCTTGATCTCGCCGAGCACAGGCGCTTCCACCGCAACGAACGTGTAGGTGAGGAATGCCCCACCGGCGACGACCCCGATGAGCCCGGCGCCGACGGCGAGCAGGAGGCCGAATCCGACGACGGCGAGCGAATCGATGGGCAGCGCCCGGCGCAGGCCCCGCTCACCGAAGGCGAGATACATGAGGAGCAGTCCGATCGACGCGACGAGACCTCCGGCAAAGCCTCCACCGGGCACGTCGTGGCCGACGATGAGCAGGAAGACCGAGAACAGGACAAGGGTCGGCACCATTGTCCTCGCTCCGGTGGTGAGCAGCAGTGAGAACCGGACGATCATCCTTGGGCAGCCTCCTCAGCGGGCCGCCGCCGGGCCTGGCGCACGAGGACGCTGATTCCAATGGCAGCGGCTGCCAGCACGGTGATCTCGCCCAATGTGTCGATGGCGCGGAAGTTCGTGAGCACAATGTTCACGACGTTCCGGCCACCCGCCTCCGGTGCCAGTTCGACGTAGCGGTCGGCGATCGTGCGATCGTGGTCGACCGACGAAGCCAACACGGCGGCCGTGAACACGAACAACCCGACCGCACCCGCGACGGCGATGCGTACCGACCGGGCGAGTGACCGGGGATCGGGGCCGAACCGGCGAGGGAGCCGCACGAGCACGAGGGCGAACAGCGCGATCGTCAGTGTCTCGACGAGCAGCTGAGTTAGCGCGAGGTCAGGGGCCCCGAACACCACGTAAATGCCGGCGACCGCGTACCCCACTACACCGAGCAGCAAGACGGCGGCCATCCGACGCTGGGCAATGGCAGCCCCCAGCGCCCCGGCGACCGCCACGACGACGAGCCCCACCTCGGCCGGCGAGTTCGTTACGCGTAGGCCGATCTGCTCCCGGAACCCGATCGCCCAGGAGACGGCCGGAACGGCAAGGACCGCACTCAGCACGACGGCGAGGTAGGTGGGGAGCGACCCGTTTTGCACGATGCCGGTGACCCGATCGGCCACGCGGTTGAGGTATCGCACCGCTGCGGCATAGACCCCCTCGGCTACCGACCGGCGTCGAGCAGGGAATCGCCGGAGCAACGAGGACTGCTCCCAGCGGGGCCACGTTACATGCAGGGCCGACCCCGCGAGGACGATGCCGAGCGAGACGAACAGGGCGAGCTTGAAGCCCGGCCAGAGCACGAGCTTCGTCTTGGCCCCGAGCGAGGAGGCAACAGCAGACTCGAGCGGGCCCGGTACGAACCCGAGCAACATCGAGAGCGCCCCGAGCAGGACGGGAGCGAAAACGAGCCCTCGCGATACCGGCAACGGCGATGGGCCGGAACCGCCGTGCTTCGCCGCGAACGCCCCAAACCAGAAGCGGGCGGAATAGGCGACCGTCAGCACCGATGCAGAAGCGATGACCGCAAGCGGTACCCAGCGGTCGGCAGCGATCAGTCCATCGATAGCTGCTTCCTTCGTGACGAACCCGACGACCGGCGGCAAGCCCGCCATTGAAAACGCCGCCACGGCTGCTGCTGCCGCTACGAGCGGCATTGCGCCGGCGAGGTTGCCAAGGTGGCGAATATCGCGTGTTCCCGCGGCGGTGTCGACCACCCCGACGACGAGGAACAGACAGGCCTTGAACAGCGCGTGAGCCACGAGGACGGCGAGCGCCGCCCCTGTCAACCCGAGGCCGATGAGGGCGACGATGAAGCCAAGTTGACTAACGGTGCCGTGGGCGAGCAGCAGCTTCAGATCGTTGCGCCGCATCGCCGCCGTCGCACCGATCACCATCGTCACAAGGCCCACTGTGGTAACCGTCACCGTCCATATGGCCAGCTCGCCGAACCCGGGGGCCAGGAAGAGCAGGAGCACGATGCCGGCCTTCACCATCGTGGCGGAATGCAGGAAGGCCGAGGCGGGGGTCGGTGCGGCCATGGCGCCCGGCAGCCAGAAGTGGAAGGGGACCTGGGCGGATTTGGTGAACGCTCCGAGCAGCACGAGCACGAGCGCGAGGGTGGCGGTGGTCGAGCGGGGAGGATCGGCCACCATCTCGGAGATCGCGGTCGTGCCCGATTGGTCGGCGAGGAGAACGAAGCCGGCGAGCATCGCCAATCCCCCGGCAGTTGTCACGAGGACGGCCTGCAGGGCGGAAGCGCGGGCCGCCCCGTCCTCGTCCTTGAAGCCGATGAGGAGGTACGAGGCGACCGTCGTGACCTCCCAGAACACAAAGAGCCCAAAGACGTCGTCGGAAACGACGATCCCGGCCATGCCACCGCTGAACAAGGCCATGAGGGCGAGGAACTTCGCCCTGGCCGCCTGAGCCGAGAAGTAGGAGACGCTGTAACCGGCGATGAGCAGGCCAATTCCCGCCACCACGGCGCTGAGCAGCAGGTTGAGATCACCGGAGGCAAACCGCAGCTCCAGCCCGAGCGAGGGAACCCAGCGGATGACGAGCGTGTCGCCTCGATCGCCCCACGCCATACCCACTACCCCGAGCTGGATGGCATACGGAGCAAGGGCCATGACGGGGACCCATCGCGCCCATCGACGCCCGGCGAGGGCGAGCAACGCTGCGCTGGCGAAGTAGCCGGCGATCGAGGCGGCAACCATCACGCTGCGCTACCGGGTGTGATTTGGGAGGCAAGTTCGCGATACATGTGTTTCTTGAAACGTGAGAATATATACGTGATTTATATTTGACGAAATCTTAGTCGTATGATACGTTGAGCGCAAGCTACTCCAGGAAGTGCCATGCAACGGTTTCACAACATCCTCGTGATCGCTCCCGGCAACGTCGACGCCAGGGCTGCTATCCGGGCTGCCGATGACCTGGCCGTCCGCAACGGCGGCAGGCTGACGATCTTCGATTCCGCTCCCCCGGTCCGCGCCTCTCGCAGCGGCCGCATCGGCAAGTACCGGGCGGACGACATTCAAGAAATGGTCTCCCGGTCCCTCCGGAGCCGGCTGGAAGAATCCGCTGCGGGGTGCCGTGCCCCAACCGAGGTTGAGGTTGCAACCGGCCCTCTGTTCATCGAGGCCATCAGGCGCGTGATGCGAGAAGAACACGACCTCGTCGTCATCGCTCCCGATCAGGAGGTCGGGAGCACGGGACTGAGCCGAGCATCGACGACCATGCATCTCCTCCGCAAGTGCCCGGTCCCGGTTTGGGTCCATCGGTCCGACATCGAGGCGGGACCCGACGTGCTCGCCGCCGTCGGGCCGTTCCCCGGTGGTAGCGCGAGCGAGCTAGACCACCTGATCCTCGCCCTTGGCTCCTCACTTGCCGCCCAGATGCAAGGGGATCTCCACGTCGTGCATGCCTGGGACCTCGCCGGCGAAGCATTC
>JBPEXB010000306.1:0-5086 GCA_052032125.1 Acidimicrobiia bacterium | reverse complement strand
GGGCCAGCATGGGGAGTGAGGCCGGGACTCACTCCCCATGCCGGCGCGCGAAGGAGCCGCCCGCGGCGGGCGGCTCCCTCACGATCGAGTCAGCTGAGCGTGTACAGGTTGAAGAAGCCTGCGTCGATGTCGCTGATCTCGAACCGGTCGAACCCGGCGTCGTACGCCATCGTCTCGATCAGACCGGGGCGGATGACCGTCCCGATGGCCGCCGAGCCCTCCTCGGCCAGCGAGGCCGGGAGACAGTGCACGACGCTCCAGCCGTACATCATCCGCTCGAGCTCGTCGCCAGGAGCGGTGAAGCGCTCGGCGACCTTCTCGTCGGCGATGAGCACCACGCCGGTGCCCGCCAGCGACTTGCGCACGTGACGCAGCACCTCGATGGGCCGGGCCAGGTCGTGCAAGGTCTCGAAGATCGTGACCAGGTCGAACGGTCCTTCCGAGGCCAGCTCGCCGGCATCCAGGCAGAGGAAGTCGACCTGGACGCCCGCTTCCGCGGCATGGCGACGGGCATCGACGATGCTGGCCGTGTCGCTGTCGATCCCGACGATGTGGGCGTCGGGGAAGGCCTTGGCCAGCGCGATCGTCGAGAATCCGGTGCCGCAACCGAGGTCGGCGACCCTCCCGCCGGCGCGCAGGGTGGCCACCACGTCGGGCACCGCCCCCAGCCAACTGTCGACCAGGTCATGGGTGAAGGCCGGACGGTTGATGCCGCCCTGGCCGTCCCGGAAGGCGGTCCCGTACCGCTGGTACGGCACGCCGGAGCCGTCGCGGTAGGCGGCGGCCACCTGGTCGAGGACCATGCCGGCGCCCGCCACCATGTCGGCCAGCGGGCTGACGTGGCTCGGATCGTCGGCGTCGACGAGGAGCGCCCGCTGCTCGTCGGTCAGCGAGTAGCGGCGCTGGTCCCAGGCCGCTTCGACGTCGTCGACGGCCACGAACCCGGCAACGGCCTGCTGCTCGAGCCATTCGCGGGCGTAGCGCAGGTCGATGCCGGCCTCGTCGGCCAGCTCGCCGGGCGTCCGCCCATTGGTGAGGGCGACGTAGAGGCCAAGTCGACGGCCCAGGTGGATCGAGAACATCTCGTTGGTGGCGATGGCGGCTTCGATGATCCGCTCGTCGAGGGTGGTCATGGGTGATTCCTTTCGTTGAGGTGAGCCGGCACCGGGGGAAGAACCGGTGCCGGCTCGTTCTTGGACGTCTCGTTCAGATGATGCGGACGTGCCGGTTGTCCACGGTGACGGCGGGCCAGAGGCCGGCCGAGGCGGGCCGCTCGACGCCTTCCAGCACGAACCGGAAGCGGGCATCGACGCCGTCGGAGGCGTTGTGGCCGAGGGTCACCTGGGCGACCTCGCCCCGGGCGCTGGCGTACCGTCCGGTGCCGCCGACGACCGATCGCAAGGCCATGCCGGCGTCGGCCGGGGCTTCGAAGCCGACGGTGACGATCGAGTTGTACCCGAGCACCACGCTGTCGAAGTCGAACACCTGCGTGGTGACGACCCACGCGCCTTCGGTGGTGTTGGCGCCGTCGCCGACGAAGTAGCCCCAGCAGGTCCACTCGCCGATCACCTTGTCCGGGAACTCCGGGCTGCCATCGGCGTTGACGCCGTTGGTGCCGTTGAGGGTTCCCGCCGGATAGATGTAGCCCTGCGTGACGAAGGCGTTGCCGTAGGCCGGGTAGCCGTTGTCGAATCTGGGCTCTTCGTCCCACACGAACCGGGTGCCGTCCTCGGCGACCTCGACGTGCAGGACCTGGCTGTGATCAGGCTCGTGGGCGGTGGCGGCCGGGCCGATGGCCAGGACGAGAAGTCCTACGAGCACGGCGATCGTTCGGGAAGCGAAAGGCATGATGGGTTCCTCCTTGGTCTGTGTGTCGCTTCACACAGACGGCGTGAGGAATCGCCTCACACCGTGAGGGCCCGGCCTCACACAGCCGGCGGCCGGGCCTCACGGGAAGTGGATCAGGCCTCCCACTCCACGGCGGGCTCGGGGGCGTAGACGCAGAAACGACCGGTCGTGACCGACCGATCGAGGTGATCGCCGAGGGTCGGATGCACCTCTCGCAGGCGTTTGATCGCTGCCCGGATGCGCCACGTGACCGCCGATCGAGCCTTCTCTGCGGGGTCGCCGGAACCGCGCGTGCGTCCACCGAGCCCGTACGCGGCCGACAGATGGTCGACGATGGAGTCGAACTCGGCCCGGGCTCGTTCGGCTCTGCCAGTGTCGCCGGCGGCCGCGGCATCGTCGATGTCGGCCTGGAGCTCGCGCAACCGGACCTCGTACCGGCGGCGGGCCTCTGCGTCGCTCAGCTCGCCGGCGCCACCGGCCACCACGTGAGCATCGGCGAGATCCACGGCGGCGATCTCCAGGCCCGGATGAGCGAGCAGCCGGGCCAGGTCCTCGAGGCCCTTGCTCGACTTCTGTCGCAGCTCCACACCGCCGAAGGCGATGACCCAGCCATCGCCGTCCCTCGCGAAACGGTTGGCGTGATTCGCCTCCGCGTCGCGAGTGGCCAGGGCCCGCAGACGTCTCGCCACTTCTTCGGCGTCGTAGCCGGGGTCGTGTGGGCCCACCTCGGGGAGCGGGACCAGCTGGTCGAAGATCTGCTCGAACTCCCCCATCTCCGACGCCACGTACCGTGTCCGGGCGGCGATGGTGCCGGCCGCCGACTCGGGGTCGTCGAGCATCTGGAAGATCGCCGGCGCCACGAGCATCGCCAGCCCCATGTCGGTGCGGCTTCGGATCGACACGTAGGAGTCGATGCACGCAGCGAGGTGATGGGCGGCCACCAGCGGATCCTTGTTGAGCGCCGCCGCAGCTCCGAGGTTGAGGTGCGAGGAGGCGATGAGCCACTCGTTGCGCCAGGCTTCGGCTTGCTCCAGCACCTCGAGGGCGAGCGCCCGGCTGCCCTCGGGGTCGGTCGTCAGCTGGATGTAGCTCAGGAAGTCCTGGGTCCAGGCGTGGGTGAGCGGATGGGCGGCGGTGCGCTCCAGGAGCGCTTCGAGATCGGCGATGGATTCGTCCATTCGGCCCGCCCTCGCCTTGGTCAGACCGGCGTGCAGGTCGATCTCGGCCGCCAGCCCGTGGTGGCCGGCCTCAACGGCGAAGGCTCGGCCCAACTCGAAGTGGGCGAGGGCATCGTCCCACCGCCCGCGAGCCCGATCGATCTGTCCGAGGGTTCGATGCCCATAGGCGGCACCGACACCTCCCGACTCGACGGCCACCTGCGCCGCGTCGGCGCAGTCGTTCGTCGCCTCGGACACCCGGGTGAGGCAGGCGAGGATGCCCCATGAGATCCCGGCCTCGGGGCTGCGCTCCGGGAACCGTGTCACCACGCGTCCGATGAGATCTGCCGCCTCCCGCTGGTGCCCGGTGTCTTCGAGCCACCACAGCGGGCTGATGAGTCGGTGGCAGCGATCGGCGTCACCCGCCTCCATGGACCTCTCGATCGCCCAGTGCAGATTGCGATACGACCGGCCGAGCTCCTGGGGCACCGCCGGGTCGTCCATCACGCGAGCGGCAGCCACCTCCTCGGCGCGGGCGGTCAGGTGCTCGAGCAGGCGCCCTTCGACGGACTCGCGGGCGCCGGACTCTTCGAGGCGTTCGCGGGCGAACGACTTGACGGTCTCGAGCATCCGGTACCACGACACGCCGGCCACCGGCTCGTGGACGAGCAGTGATCGGTCGACCAGCACGTTGATCGTCCGGCGTGCGTCGTCGATCAACCCCCCGGCCATCTCGACCGTGAACGGGGCGCGAAAGACCGACAGCGCTTCGAAGGCGCGCCGGACCGGCGACTCGAGCTGATGGTGCGACCATGCGATCGCCGCCGACAGGCTGCGATGCCGGCTCGGCCCGCGGGCCCTCGAGCGCGCCAGGAGGTCGAGGCGTGAGGCGAGATGATCGATCATCTCCGAGGCGGTCATCGCCGACGACCGGGCGGCCGCCAACTCCAGCGCCAGCGGCAGGCCGTCGAGACGCCGGCACAGCTCGGCCACCGCCTGCGGGTCGTCCTCGAGGGTCACCCCGCGGGCCGTCGCCGCGGCCATGAACAGCTCGGCGGCCGGCGACGGCCAGCCTTCGGTCGACAGCGGGTCGATCCGGACGACGAGCTCGCCCGGGACGTCCAGCCGCTCGCGGCTGGTCGCCAGCAGCGCCAGCTCGTCGCTGTGATCGAGCAGCCGGTCGGTCAGTGCCGCAGCCTCGTCGATCACGTGCTCGCAGTTGTCGAGGATCAGGAGCCGGCGACGGTCTGCGAGGGCCGCCATCAGCGATGCGAACGACCCGAAGCCGAGCGATCCGGCCATGCCCTGGTCGAGTCCGGCAGGCTCGAGTGCCGTGAGGTCGGCGAAGAGGACGTCGCGGGCCGGCCACTGGTCGGCCGTCGCCCGAGCCAGCGTTGTCTTGCCGACGCCGCCCGGCCCGACCAGCGTCACCAGCCGCGCCCCCTCCAGGCCCCGGACGATCTCGCCCATCTCGCGGTCGCGGCCTATCAACATCTTCCCCATACTCGCGCGTCGCCGGGCAGCGAGGGGCCCCGACGTGAGAGCGGGATGAGGGGTCTTGACAGCTCGAGCGTGTCTGGGTATATCTGAGTGCTGACGACTCAGATAACTTGTTTGAGATGAGCACCGATCGGGTAGGACTGGATCATCCGACATGCACAGGAAAGGAGCATCCATGCGTTGGGATCCGTTCGCTGACATGAATCGCTTCTCGTCCGTGTTCGGGAATGCCGGAGCGATGATGCCGATGGACCTCTACGAGACCAGCGGCACGTTCGTCGCACGTTTCGACCTCCCCGGCATCGACCCGGATTCGATCGAGCTGACGGTCGAGAACCAGATGCTGACCGTCACCGTCGAGCGGTCGAGAGAAGACACCGAGGACGCCAACTGGCTGGTCCGTGAGCGGCCGGCCGGCAGGCACAGCCGCCAGCTCCGTCTCGGCTCACACGTCGACGGGGGCGGCATCGAAGCCCACTACGACAACGGAGTGCTGACCGTCACGATCCCGGTCCGCGAGGAGGCCAAGCCTCACCGGGTGAAGATCCAGGCCGGAGATCGGGAGCCGGCACTCACCAGCT
>JBPEXB010000305.1:0-3435 GCA_052032125.1 Acidimicrobiia bacterium | reverse complement strand
GTGTGCAGGAGGCTGTTCCTAACCGGCTCGGATGGGCTTGCCGCCGATGGCGAAGCGCCCCTCCGGTACCTCGTCGTAGACGACCCAGGTCTTGTCCCGGAACGACTCCCCCTCGACCTCGATCATGGCCTCGGTGACCTTCTCGATCATGGCTCGGGTCTGATCCTCGGTGAACACCCCTTCGGGGGCGGTGATGGTGACGAGTGGCATCTCAGACCCTCACGCCGGACGAGCCATCGACCGGGCCTGCTCGTCGGACAGGTCCATGTCGTGCGTGGTCTTGGCGTGGTCCTGTGCCTTGCTGACGACCTCGTCGGTCGACTCGCCGTTGATCACGGCTCCACACGGACACTCGATGACGGTGGCTGCTGACATGGTCGGGTCTCCTTTCGACGACCACCCGGGCCTAACGTACCTGGCGGGTGTTGCCGCCAGGTTGGCGTCGGGTTGGCGTGAAATGACCAAGATCTATCTCACAGGACGAGTGACCGTCGAGACCCCGGATGTGGTGCTCGAGCCGTCGGCGTTTCCGGGCCGCCAAGGCCGCCTGGCCTTCGTGCGGCTCGCTGCCGAGCCACGCCGGATCGAGCGTGCGCAGCTGGCCGAGATGCTCTGGGCGGACGGCGTCCCGGACGAGTGGGAGGCGGCGTTGGCGGCGGTGATGTCCAAGCTCCGGCGCACGCTGTCGAAGGTGGCGCTGGGCGACCACCTGGAGAGCGCCGACGGCTGTTACGAGCTTCGGCTGCCGCCCTCGGTGTGGGTCGACGTGCGAGCAGCCGTGAACGCCCTCGACCGAGCCGAGGGCGCCATCCGTCGAGAAGACGGCAAGGCGGCGTGGGCCGACGCCGCAGTGGCCTCAGCGATCCTGCGGCGTCGGTTCCTGCCGGGGGAGTCCGGTGCGTGGATCGATGGCGAGCGACGAGCGCTGCTCGACTCGGAGATCCGCACCTATGACACCCTGGCCGCCGCCTGGCTGTTGCTGGGCCAGGCGCAGCCGGCGGTTCAGGCGGCCCGCAGGGCGGTGGAGCTCGGTCCCTACCGGGAGACCGCCTACGCCCGCCTCATGGAGGCGCACCTGGCGGCGGGGAACCGGGCCGAGGCGGTCCACGCCTATGACGAGATTCGTCAGCTGCTCAGCGAGACGATGGGGCTCGAACCCACCGCTCGGGTGCAGGAGCTGTATGAGCGCGCCCTGGGGTGAGCGGCGGTCGGTAGCCTCGGCAGCCACACACGAAAGGACCACCCGATGGCATTGCGGAGCACCGCCCGGACCACCTGGACCGGTGATTTGTTCGGAGGCAGCGGCACCACCACGCTGGACAGCGGAGCGGCGCCGTCCATGGACGTCACGTGGAAGGCCCGCTCCGAGGAGCACGGCGGGCTGACCAGCCCCGAAGAGCTCATCGCCGCCGCCCATGCGTCCTGTTATTGCATGGCCCTGTCGAACACGCTCGCCAACGCAGGCACCCCGCCTGGCACGCTCGAGGCGACCGCCACCGCCACGTTCGTGCCCGGGGAGGGCATCACCGGCATCCAGCTCACCGTGCGAGGCTCGGTGCCCGGCATCGACGCGGCGGCGTTCGCCGAAGCCGCCGAATCGGCCAAGGAGAACTGCCCGGTGTCGCAAGCGCTGGCGGGCAACGTGCCGATCTCGCTGGAGGCCAGCCTGGCCTGAGCGGTGGCCTCAGCCGACGTCGCGGCGGTGGAAGACCGGCCGGGAGAGAGCGGCGAGCACGAGGGCGGCGGCAGCAAGCCACACGAAACCGACCGGCAGGCCGGCCGCTGCGTCGCTGGCGGGCCCAACCCCCACCGCATGGTGGAAGGGGTTGAGTGACTCCCAGCGCGCCACCGACTCGACGATGCCTGCGGCGATGTAGAAGGCGTAGCCCGCGACTGCGGCGGCGGCGGCGAGGCCGATCGCCTTGCCCCGCGATCCTGTGACGGCGGCGACCGTGAACGACAGTGCCGCGAAGACCGATCCGAGCAGCACCATGGCGAGCGACGACCCGGCGGCGTAAGCGATACCGACGTCCATGTTCATCGGGGCGGCCATGAGCCACGTCGACGCCAGCAAGACGACCCCGAGGATCACGACACCGGTCACGACGGCCGCCGCCTTCTCGAGGAGCAGCCGTGACCTCGACAGCGGCGTGCTGAGCAGGATGTCGAGCGTGCCGGACTCCTCTTCGCGCGCCACCACCCGCGCCCCGACGCCCACGCCATACGTGATGAACAGGATCGGCAGCAGACCCGAGAACAGCTCGGCGTTGAGGAACCCGGGGCCGGTTGCGATGTCGCCGATGTTGAACAGCTCCTGCATGGCCTCGGGGTACTGGGCCACGAGGGCGGCGAAGTCCATCGCCCGGATCGTCGGCCACAACGCCACCATCAGTCCGACCAGCGCGGCGATGCCGATGCCCCAGCCCACCAGGCCGCGCCGCAGGTCCCGGAGGGTCTTCAGGTAGACGTTCGTGAACACGTCAACGCTCCTCGGCGTAGAGATCGAGGAAGATGTCTTCCAGGTCGGGTTCCTCGGCGACGATCGTCTCGATCCGATGCGGTGCCGCCACGGTGAACAGATCGCTGGTCGGCCCGTCCACGCTCAGCGAGACCCGTCGCCCGTCGGCCGTGAGGTCCCGCACGCCGGGAGTGGCAGCCAGGAGCTCGAGCGGCGGATCGTGCCCGAACGTCAGCGTGAGGTGATGAACGGCCTGATGTCGCAACGCCTCGACGCGATCCACGCGGAGGAGCCGGCCGTCGCCCAGCATCCCGACGACATCGGCACATGCCTCCACCTCGCCGAGGACGTGTGACGACATGAAGACCGTGCGGCCTTCGGCCCGTGCCTCGCGCACCATCGCCAGGAATTCCTGCTGCATGAGCGGGTCGAGCCCGGCGGTCGGCTCGTCGAGGACGAGCAGTTCGGGCCGGTGCATGAAGGCCTGGACGATCCCCACCTTCTGACGATTGCCGTGGGAGAGGGTGCCGAAGGGAACGTCCATGCGGAGGTCCAGCCGCTCTGCCAGCTTGTCCACCTCGGAGCGGTCGACGCCGCCGCGCAGATTGCCCAGGTACTCGAGGTACTGGGCGGCGGTCAGGTCGGGATAGGCGGTGAAGTCACCCGGCAGGTAACCGAGCGATCGGTGCGCGTCCTCCCGGTCCTCCCAAGCATCGTGGCCGTTGACGCGCGCCCGCCCAGACGTCGGCCTGATGAGGCCCAACAGCATTCGAATGGTCGTCGTCTTCCCCGCCCCGTTGGGACCGAGGTAGCCGAACACCACACCCCGAGGCACGCTGAGGTCGACGTCGTCCACCGCCAGCACCTCGCCGAATCGCTTCGTGAGATGCTCCGTGAACAGGGCGGGCGCGTCCGTCATGCCCCCATCGTGCGGAGCGGAGGGGCGGCCGGGTAGAGGAAGAGGTCCCTGCTGGCGG
>JBPEXB010000304.1:0-8187 GCA_052032125.1 Acidimicrobiia bacterium | reverse complement strand
ACGACCGAGATCGTCGGCATCGGGCGAGCGTAGCGAGGTCGCTTCGGGCACCCGTGCTGCCACACTCGCGCACCGTGGGCAGGTACCGACGCTGGATGACGTGGTCGCTCCTCGGGAGCCTCCTGTCGCTGGCGTGCACCCCGGCGTCGTCCCCGACCACCACGACGCCGGCGATCGACTCGACGGCGGCCCCGCTCCCGACCGACCCGGCCCTACCAGGCGGGACTCCCCACATGACCAACGGGGATGCTTCGGGCAACCGTCTCGTGTCGGGTTCGGTGGATCTGCGGGCGGCTCCGATGGCGATCGATCTCGAGGCGCCGGCCGAGTGGGTGGTCGGTGCGCCTGTCGATGGCGGGATCGTCTGGGTCGTGGTGGACGCAGCCGGCGCCGTCCAGGCCTTCATCGAGTCCGGCGGGACGGTCGAGCCGTACGACGTCGGCACTCGCACGGTTCCCGCCGGCATGCCGCCGACCCTGCTGGCGGGAGGGGCAACGGCGTCGCTCTTCGACCCGACCCGCATCCGCACCGATCTCGCCCCGTTCGCAGGACACGCAGTGATCGAGGGAACGCCGATCGTCGTGGCCGCCGACGGCACCGTGCAGGTCGGGGCGGAGATCCTCGACGGTGTCGCTGCCCTCCCCGACACCCGCGTCGTGGCCTCCGACAATGGGATGGTGGCGCTGCTGACCGACCCCACCGACCGCTTCCGCCACGCCGTGCTCGGCGATGCCGTGGAGGCGGAGTCCGTGACCGTCGTCGAGGTCGCGACCGGCGAGGTGGTGGCGGCGCTCGACGCCCCGAACGACACCGTCTTCGAAGCCGTCTCACCGCTCTGGGCAGATGTCGATGGCGACGGAGACGACGAGATCGTGGTGACCGCCTCCGACGAGGCGGCCGGCGCCCGCCTGACGGTGTTCCGCGCCGACGGGGCATTGCTCGCCCAATCGGCCCCGATCGGGCGAGGGAGTCGCTGGCTCAACCAGCTCGGCGTCGGGCCGGTCGGGCCCGACGGGGAGCTGGAGATCGTCGAGGTGAAGACGCCTCACATCGGCGGCATCGTTCAGTGGTACCGGGTCGAGGGCGACCGGTTGGTGCGGGTCGCCTCGGCGTCGGGGTTCTCGACCCATGGGATCTTCTCCCGCAACCTCGACGAAGGGCTGATCGTGGACGTCGACGCCGATCGCCGGCCCGAGGTGGTGGTGCCGACCCAAGACGACCGGCGCCTGGTGGCACTCGGCCGGGTCGGCGATGCTGCGATCACCGTCGTCGAGGTCGAGCTACCGGCTCCACCGTCGTCGAATCTCACCGGGGTGACGAGACCGGACGGCACCGCCTCGCTGGCGCTTGGAACCGCGGACGGCCGGCTCCTGATCTGGCCGTGAGGAACCGCGGATCGACCCCGGCGTCAATGCCCGCCGCTGAAGTCGTGCTGGCGCCAGGCCTCGTAGACGGCGATCGCCACCGAGTTCGAGAGGTTGAGGCTGCGCCGTTCGGGCAGCATCGGGATGCGCACCACGTGGGTCACCGCCTGGTGTGCCAGGAGATCCTCGGGGAGGCCGCTGCTCTCCTTGCCGAACAGCAACGTGTCCCCGGGTCGATAGGCGACGTCGGTGTGCGACACGGAGCCTGATCCGGAGAAGGCCAGAACCCGTTCGGGCCGCGCCGTCGCCAGGTAGGTGTCGAAGTCCTCATGCTCCTCGACCCGGGCGAACTCCCAATAGTCGAGCCCCGCCCGGCGCAGACGAGCCTCATCCATGGAGAAGCCCAGCGGGTGGATGAGGTGGATGGTCACCCCGGTGTTGGCGGACAGGCGGATGGCGTTGCCGGTGTTCGGCGGGATCTCTGGCTCGTGCAGGACGACGTGGAACACTCAGAAGAGCCGCAGGTCGTTGGAGGGAATACCGCGCAGGGCGTCGTAGTCGACCTCCACGCAACGGATACCCCTCGCCTCGGCCAGTACCTTGGCCTGCGGCGCGATCAGCTGCGCGGCGAAGATGCCCCGCAAGGGATGGAGGCGAGAGTCGTTGGCGAGCCGCTCCAGATACCGGGTGAGCTGCTCCACCCCGTCCAGCTCGCCCCGGCGCTTGATCTCGACCGCCACCGTGTCACCGTCCTCGGCGCGACACAGCAGGTCGACCGGGCCGATGTCGGTGGGGTACTCCCGCCGGATCAACGTCATCCCTGCCTCCAGCACGTCGGGCTGAGCGGCCAGCAGCTCCTGCAGGTGGAACTCGACGCCGTCCTTCTCGAGACCCGGGTCGACCCCCAGCTCGACCTCGGTGTCGGACAGGATCTCGTCGAGCCAGATCGTGAGCTGCTCGTTCTTCGGGTTGGTGACCAGCCAGCGGTCGGACTCCTCCACCAGCGTGTTCGGCGCATTCATCCAGTTGAGTGGCTTGTACGCCCCTCCGTCGGCGTGGATGGCCACGCAGCCATCCGCCTTCACCATGATGAGGCGAGTGGCCATCGGGAGGTGAGCGGTCAGGCGACCCTGGTAGTCCACCGAGCAGCGGGCAACGACGAGGCGCATCAGAGGGGCGAGCGTAGCGGCGGAGGGCTCACGGCCCGATGCGAACGACGCCCGCCCGGCTGAGCCCGTCGAGCGTCGTGAAGCCGAGGTCGGCGAAGACCGCCGGCGGGACCGAGATGTCACCGAGGTACAGCTCCCCGGCGACCGCAGCACTGCGGAGCCCGTGCTTGGGCGCCGCCAGCGTCAGGGTGGCCGTGGCGTCGATGCACGGCTCGTGGGCGGTGCCCGTGTCGGGATCGAGGCCGCTGGGCAGGTCGAGTGCCAGGACGGTGCGGCCGGCGGACCATCGGATGAGGTCGGCGGCTCGCCCGCGAGGCGCACCCTGGAGGGAGTAGCCGAGCAGGCCGTCCAGGATCAGATCCGCCGCTGGCGGCTCGTCGGCCATCGCAACCCGCATCTTCCCCAGAATGGCGTGCTGATGGCCGGGCACCACTCCCAGCCGATCAGGTGCGGTCACCGTCACCGAGACCTCGACCCCGGCGTTGTGGAGATGCCGGGCAGCCACCAAGGCGCCTCCGCCGTTTCCGCCGGTGCCGGCCAGGACGGTGACCGACGTGGGAGCGAACCGCTGCAACGCGAGGTCGGCGAGGTGGCGGCCGGCGTTCTCCATCATCTGGAGCAGCTCGATGCCGAGATCCTCGATCATCACGCGATCGACCTCTCGCATCTGCGCGGCGCTCACCCATGGCACGGAGGCGGGTTCGACAACGAGAACCATGCCCGCCAGGCTAGGACCAGGGCACACTCGCGACTCCTGTCATCCAGGGTGGCCCGCCGGACCGTAGACGACGAGAAACGCCACCACCCACATGGACATGCGCCTCCAGACACTCGCTGACGCAGAGCTCGTCGACCTGATTCGACGGGGACAGAACGAAGCCCTCGCCGAGGCCTACCGACGGCACTCCGGTGCCGTGTTCGGATTGGCCCTGCGGCTGGTTCGCCACCGTCCCCTCGCCGAGGACGTCACCCAAGAGGTGTTCGTCCGCCTCTGGCGGCGGGCGACCACCTTCGACGCCAACCGCGGCTCGTTGCGGTCGTTCCTGCTCGCTCACACGCATGGCCGCAGCATCGACCTGATCCGCTCCGAGAGCTCTCGCAAGACCCGCGAGGAGCGCGAGGCCCGTCTCACGGCAGTCTCCGGGCCGACGGTCGAGGAAGAGGTCATGGACGTGGCCAAGGCCGAACAGGTTCGCGGCGTGCTCGAGACGCTTGGCGAGGGCGAACGCCAAGCGATCGAGCTGGCTTACTTCGGCGGCTATTCGTACCGCCAGGTCGCCGAGCTGCTCGACGTGCCGGAGGGCACGATCAAGAGCCGCATCCGCAGCGGGCTCAAGCGCATGCACGCAGAATTGGCAACGACCGGTCTGGTGGCGACCAGAACGGGAGAGTCGTCATGATCGGAGATCACCGTGACATGCTCGGGGTGTATGCCGTCGGCGCCCTCGACCCGCACGAGGTCGAGACCGTCGAGTCCTACATCGCCGCGCATCCAGAGGCGCAAGCCGAGATGCGACAGCACTACGAGGTCGTCGAGCTCCTCGGCGCCATGAACCAGGCCCATCCACCGGCCGAGATCTGGGAGCGGGTGGCCGAAGCGCTCGACGAGCCGGTCGACGAGCTGGCGGCTCGCCGTGCCCAGCGCTCGCTGCCCGGCACCGCCACCGCCCGGCTCGCCGTGGCAGCCGTCCTCGTGCTGGTGCTCGGCGTCGTGGCGGTCGTGCAAGGCGCCAGGATCTCGGATCTGAACGGCACCCTCACGGCCCAGGAGCAGGAGATCAGCGTGCTCGCCGGGGAGCTGGCCGACCCGCTCACGGCTGCTGCGGAACAGGCATCGGAGGCCGCCTTCGAGACCGTGATGCTCAGCACTGACACCACGCCGGACATCGACATGACGATCGTCCTGATGGAGGACGGCCGGGCCTTCGTCACGAGCTCCAACCTCTCGCCCTTGCCGATCGACCGCACCTACCAGCTGTGGGCGCTCATGGACGACGGCCGCATCATCTCGGCCGCCGTGCTGGGACAGGATCCCGAAGTCGACACCTTCATCGTCGATCTCGACGGCCTGGTCGGATTCGCCGTCACCGAAGAGGTCGACGGCGGCGTCGTCGCCTCCGAGAACTCGGCGGTCGTGGTCGGCCTCATCGACGCCTGAGCCGTCGACCCGGGCTCGGCCCATCTCCCGCGGACCGGGCCTCCTAGCCTGCGCCCATGCGACGCTCGCAGACCATCCTCCGGCGCCTGCGCACGATTCCCCTCTTCGTGCTCGCCTTCGTCGTGCTGACGATCGCGGCACCGTTGCTGCTGGTCGTCGGTGTGGTGGTCGATGTCGTGAGGTGGCTCATCGCCCGTACCCCGTGGATGTCGGTGCGCATCGTCCTGTTCGGCTGGCTGTTCCTGCTCTACGGGCTGGTGGGGCTGGTGGCGTTGAGCATCTCGTGGCTGCTGACCGGCGGCGGCCGTGATCGAGCGCGACTCATGGCGCAGACCTACGCCATCCAGGCCCGCTGGGTGGCCGCCGTGCTGGGAACCGCCCGGAGGCTCTTCTCGCTCCGCTTCCACGTCGAGGGAGTCGAGGAGGCGGCGCCCGGCCCGATTCTGGTGCTGTCCCGCCACGCTTCGATCGTCGACACGTTGCTGCCGGCGTGGTTCATCGTCCGTCCCCACGGCATCACGCTGCGCTACGTGCTCAAGAAGGAACTGCTCGCCGATCCGGTGCTGGACGTCGGTGGTCTTCGCCTCCCCAACCACTTCGTGGACCGAGACTCGACCAACCCGCGGGCCGAGCTCCGCCGCCTCGCCGAGCTGGCGGACGGTCTCAGCGCCGACGAGGGAGTGCTGATCTTCCCGGAGGGGACCCGGTACACCGCCGAGCGCCGTCAGCGGGCGATCGAGCGGCTCACCCGCCCCGCCGATCGCGAGCGGGCCGAGCGGCTGGAGCATCTGCTGCTGCCCCGCCCTGGCGGCACGACGACGCTGCTCGACGCCACCGGCACCGCCGATGTGATCGTCTTCGCCCATCGGGGGCTCGAAGGGTTGGCCAAGGTGAAGGACGTCTGGAACGGCGGCATGGTGCGCAAGGACGTGCATGTCAAGATGTGGCGGGTACCGAGAGCGGAGATCCCGACGGCCCGGTCCGAACGTGTCGAGTGGCTGTATCAGCAGTGGGAGGCGATCGACGCGTGGATCGCCGAGCGGGTCACCCAGGAGGAGCGATCATGAGCGACGACGTGGCGCTGGCGGCCGCCCAACTGGCCCGCATGCGAGGGATGACGGGCCTCTATCACGTGCGGTTCTTCGCCGACGTGCGCTACACGGCGACCGCCGGCCTGGCCCTCGGTGCCGCAGGCTTCGCCATCGACCCGGCGCTGTTTCTGGCGATCCCGTTCGTGGCCCTGCTGGGTGCAACCCAGACTGCCTTCGACGCCTCCTACCTGATCTTCGCCCGCCAGTACGCCGCTCGCCTGGAAGGCTGGCTGCGGGAGCGCACCGGCGCCCCGCTGATCGCCTCGCAGCTCGAGGCGACGTACCTGTTCCCGCTGGACAGCACCAAGATCGTGACGGTGCCCGTCAGCGGCCCGATGACGTGGTTCGGGTTCATGACCCTCTTCTACACCGTGCTCGGCGGGCTGGCTGGGGCGGCCGGCCTGTGGCTGGGATGGGAGGCGCTGGCGCCTGGGGCGCCGAGGCGGGTGTATCTCATCTCGTTCGCCGTCCTGGGGCTGGCAGCGCTGCTCACCGGCCTCTGGTGGTTCGGCAGCGGAGCCGGCGAGCGGCGGCTTCGGGAGGTCCTCGACCGGACCTTCGACTAGACACGCCGATCGCTCCGCGAGCATTTCGACACCAGGTCGGCAAGCGGTATCTTCGCGCGACCTCGAACCGACGATTTCCACACAGGGCACACACGAAGGGATCCCGATGACTGCGATCGCGGCGTACGCCGAGAACGTGACCAAGGTCTACGGCTGGGGCGACACGCGCGTGACCGCCCTGGACGACATCTCCGTCTCGTTCGAAAGCGGCAAGTTCACGGCCATCATGGGCCCGTCCGGCTCCGGCAAGTCGACGCTGATGCACTGCATGGCGGGACTCGACGACGTCACCAGCGGCAAGGTCTGCATCGGGGGCCAGGACCTGTCGACGCTGGACGACAACGCTCTGACCCACCTCCGGCGTGACCGGGTGGGCTTCATCTTCCAGGCGTTCAATCTGGTGCCGACGCTCACGGCGCGCGAGAACATCACGCTCCCGCTCGACCTGGCCGGCAAGGACGCCGACGAGAGCTGGCTCCAACAGGTCGTTGAGACCATCGGCATCGCCGATCGCCTGACACATCGCCCGAAGGAGCTGTCCGGCGGCCAGCAGCAGCGAGTCGCCGCCGCCAGGGCCCTCGCCAGCCGGCCTGAGCTGATCTTCGCCGACGAGCCGAGCGGCAACCTCGACTCGACTTCCAGTGCCGAGCTGCTGGCGTTCCTCCAGCGGGCGGTCAAGGAGTTCGGCCAGACCATCGTGATGGTGACCCACGATCCCGTGGCCGCCGCCCATGCCGACCGCATCGTCTTCCTGGAAGACGGCCAGGCGGTGGACGAGATGACCGAGCCCACCGCCGACCGGGTCTTCGATCGCATCAAGGCCCTGGAGGCCTAGATGTTCAAGGCATCCCTCAAGGGGGTGTGGGCACACAAGCTGCGGCTGGCGCTCACCGCCCTCGCCATCATCCTCGGCGTCGGGTTGATCTCGGGCGTGTACGTGTACACGGACACGATCGGCAAGGCCTTCGAGGGGATCTTCGCCGACGCCTTCGAGGGCGTCGACATCGTCGTCACGGCCGAGTCCGACTTCACTTTCGGCGAGGGCGCCTACATGGACGAGGCGACCTTCAACGCCATCGGCGACGTCGAGGGCGTGGACGCCATCTTCCCGTTCATCCAGGCCTTCGGCATCGCCCCGCTCGATGCCGACGGCGAGCCGATCGGAGGCCAAGGCCCTCCCCAGCTGGGCGCCAACCTCGTCGAGGGCGACACCTCCGGCTTCGTCATCCGCGAGGGCGACTATCCCGTCGGCCCGGACCAGATCGCCCTCGATGCCGGGACGGCCGAGGCCAACGAGTTCGCGATCGGCGACACGGTGGCGGTCATCACTCCGACCGCGCCGCCGCGCGACTACACCCTGGTCGGCGTGGCCGGCTTCGGTGAGGAGGACAACCTGGGCGGGTCGACCTGGGTGTTCTTCGACCTCCCCACCGCCCAAGCGGTCATGGAGCGCCCCGGTGTCGTGTCGGGTGGCTCGGTCCAGGTGGTGGGTGGAGCCGACGTCGACCAGGTCATCGAGCGGATCGTCCCGCTGATGCCCGAGTCGGTCTCGGTGCTGTCGGGGCAGAGTGCCGCCGAGGAACAAGCCGCCGACCTGCAGGAGCAACTCGGCTTCATCGCCACCTTCCTCGCCGTGTTCGGCTACATCGCCCTCTTCGTCGGGTCGTTCCTCATCTACAACACCTTCCAGATCGTGGTGCGACAGCGCACCCAGGAGCTCGCCCTGATGCGGGCGCTCGGTGCCAGCCGCCGCCAGGTCAATCAGCTGGTGCTGCTGGAGGCCGCCATCATCGGCGTGATCGGCTCGGTCCTCGGCTTGGGCTTCGGCCTCACGATCGC
>JBPEXB010000303.1:0-1586 GCA_052032125.1 Acidimicrobiia bacterium | reverse complement strand
ATCACCGGCATCGGGACGCGCTCGAGGAACGTGAGGTAGCCGAACAGGCGGCGGGCGATCAGGACGCCGGCGAAGATCATGGCCGCCCGTGCTCCGGCGTCGCCGGCGGTCAGCTCGCCCTGATACATGTTCAGCGCCACCGGGAACATCACGATCGCCCCGGTGATGGCGGCGCTGCGGCGCAGCAGGTCGACCATCAGCGGGTCCGGAACAGCGAGCGGATCGCCAGCGTCAGCTCGAGGGCGGTGACCCGGATCGGGGCACCCTCGGCGTTGGTGCCGAAGGCGATCGCCGCACCGGTGGACTCGGCCAGCTTGAGCGCCTCGAGCGCTCCGCGGGCGTTGGTGTAGGAGACCGCACCCGGCGTGTCGTAGACCAGCCAGTCCGTGTCCTTGCCGTTGAGCATCACGTGGAGGTCTCGATCGCCTCGCACCCGCCGCAGCCACTCGAAGTGCACCTCGGAGTCGTCGACGGTGCAGAAGATCGAGCCGCCGTAGGGCGGCAGGGAGCCCGGACGGTGGACGGGCAGCCCGATCGCGTCGGGGATCGCGTTCATCTCGCTGGCGATCAACATCGTCGGACGGTCGGGCGCGCCCGTGCACATCGGCGACACCAGCTTGACCATGGTGCTGATCCAGGCCGCCTCGTCGCCATCCCGCAGGCCATCGAACGCCTCCAGGAACCGGGCGGGCAGCCCGAGGGCGGTGGCGCCGGCGATGCTCCACATCGGGTGGCCCATGTGGGCGTGATCGCTGAACCGGATCTGGCGGGCCGGCTCGGGCAGGGTGGCCTTGGCGGGCGCCTGCGGCTTCTTCGCCGCCGGCGTGCCGGTCGCTTTGGCCCGCGGGCCGGGGCTGGTCGGCGTGCGCACATCGACCGAGACCGATGCTGCAGGAGCCGACGTGAGCGGCTTCTCGGCCGCCCGCTCACGCTGGTCGGTGGTGCGGATCATGCTGTCGAGCACGGCGGTGACGCCGGTCGGGGCCGTGGTGCCGTTCTGCTCAGTGGGTGATGGCTGTTTCATGTCCAATGACTCCAATCGGGACGATGGTCACGTGCTTGGGCAGTTCCGAGTAGGCGAGGGTGGGAATCTCCAATCCGAACATGGCGATCGTGCGCTGCAACGGCGCACGCAAGGTCTGGGCGCACAGCAGGGCGAGGGGGTGCTCCAGGCCTCCGGCCTGGCGTGATGCTTCGATCAGATCAGCCTTGAGCGACTCGGTCTGGGCGGGGGTGAGCACCAGGTGGATCGTGCCCTCGGCCTCGCGGAGCGACTCGTGGAACACCCGCTCCAGGTTTGGCTCGAGGGTCAGTGCGTTGATCACGCCGTGCGGGGCGATGCGGGCGGCGATGGTCGACGAGAGTGCCACCCGGGCGGCGTTGACCATGGCTCCGACCGTGCGCGACTCGGCGGGCATCCCGGCGATGGCGTCGACGATGGTGCCCAGGTCGCGGATCGGCACCCGCTCCTCCAGCAACCCCCGCAGCACCCGCTGGAGCGTGTGGATCGGCAGGGCGTCGCTCCCCACCTCGTTGGCGAGCAGCGGCTGCTCCTCGTGCAATCCCTCGACCAGCATCTGGACGTC
>JBPEXB010000302.1:0-5173 GCA_052032125.1 Acidimicrobiia bacterium | reverse complement strand
GTACCAAGTACCAAGGACCACACCGCTCGGAGCGGAGCGCCGAGCGGTGTTCTATCGTTCCCGGCGCCTGAGCGCTTCCCCCATCGGCTAAGGTCGAATCACAGGCGTGTAAGTCGTCCGTCCGGGGTCCAAGCGAGCACCATGTCCAACGACAGCTTCGTCCATCTGCACGTGCACACGGAGTTCTCGATGCTCGACGGGGCTGCCCGGGTCGAGCAGGCGGTGGCGGCCGCCGTGGCCGACGGCCAGCCGGGCCTGGGGATCACCGATCACGGCGTGCTCTACGGAACCGTCGACTTCTACAAGGCGGCGCGCAAGGCCGGGATCAACCCGGTCATCGGCATCGAGGCCTACGTGACGCCGGGCTCGCGCTTCGATCGACCGGCCCGCACCGAGAACATCCGCTACCACATGACGCTGCTGGCCGAGAACCAGACCGGCTATCAGAACCTGCTCAAGCTGGTCAGTCGGGCCTATCTCGAGGGCTACTACTACAAGCCGCGGATGGACCGGGAGCTCCTCGCCGAGTACAGCGAGGGCATCATCGCCACCTCAGGATGCCTGGGTGGCCACGTGCCGCAGCTGCTGGCACCGGATGCCTCCCGCGAGGAGGGGAACAGCGGCCAGGTCCGCGATGTCGATGCCGCCATCGAGACCGCCGCCATGTACCAGGACATCTTCGGCAAGGACCGGTTCTTCATCGAGCTGCACGACCACGGGCTCGAGCCCCAGCAGCGAATCCTTCCGGACCTGCGGGAGATCTCCCAGCGCATCGGGGCCCCGCTGCTGGCGACCAACGACGCCCACTACACGCGGCGCGAGGAGTCCGAGGCCCACGACGTGCTGCTCTGCATCCAGACGGGCGCCACGATCGACGAGCCCAACCGGTTCAAGTTCGACGCCCAGGAGTTCTATCTCAAGTCCGCCTCCGAGATGCGAGCGGTGTTCCCCGACGACGAGTTCCCGGGGGCCTGCGACAACACCCTGCTGATCGCCGAGCGGGCCGACGTGCAGCTCGACTTCGACCAGATCCTGCTGCCGCACTTCCCGGTTCCGGAGGGTCACACCGACGTCACCTACCTCGAGGAGCTGGTGCTCGAGGGTGCCCGGAAGCGGTACGGAGGTGATCTCGGCGGCGAGGTCGGGGAGCGCATCGCCCACGAGCTGAAGATCATCGAGGAGATGGGATTCCCCGCCTATTTCCTCATCGTCTGGGACCTCATCCGCTACGCCAAGGAGCACGGCATCCGGACCGGTCCCGGCCGTGGGTCCGCCGCCGGCTCGCTGGTCTCCTACGCCTTGGGCATCACCGACATCGATCCGCTGGAGTACGGCCTCATCTTCGAGCGGTTCCTCAACCCGGGTCGCCGGGAGATGCCCGACATCGACATGGACTTCGACGAGCGCTACCGGGCCGACGTGATCCGCTACGCGTCGGAGAAGTACGGGTCCGACCACGTCGCCCAGATCATCACCTTCTCCACCATCAAGGGGAAGCAGGCGATCCGTGACGCCGCCCGGGTGCTCGGCTATCCGTACGGGCTCGGTGACCGGGTCGCCAAGATGATGCCGCCGGCCATCCTCGGCAAGGACGCCTCGCTCGACATGTGCCTCGAGGCTCCGCCGGGCGATGCCGAGTCCAACGTCAGAGAGTGGTACGCCAACGCCGCCGAGCTCCGCGACGCCTACAACGCCGACCCCGAGGTCAAACGGGTCGTCGAGACGGCGAGGGGACTCGAAGGGCTGCGGCGCCAGGACTCGATCCACGCCGCCGCCGTGGTGATCTCGCCCCAACCGCTCACCGAGCTCGTCCCCGTCCAGCAGAAGGGCGAGGACGCCGAGATCGTCACGCAGTTCGAGATGCACGGCATCGAGGACCTGGGCCTCCTGAAGATGGACTTCCTCGGCCTGCGCACGCTGTCCACGATCGAGCGCACGCTGGAACTGGTCGAGGGCGGCGGGCAGCCCCGGCCCGACATCGACCAGGTCGACCTCTCCGATCCCAAGACGTTCGACCTGCTCAGCAACGGTGACACGATCGGCGTGTTCCAGCTGGAGGGCTCGGCGATGCGGGCGTTGCTCCGCAGCCTGCAGCCCGACCGTTTCGAGGACGTCATCGCCCTGGTGGCGCTGTACCGGCCGGGGCCGATGTCGAACAACTGGCACAACGCCTATGCCGACCGCAAGAACGGGCGCCAGGACATCGACTACCCGCACCCGGCGACCGAGTCGGTCCTGAAGGACACCTACGGCTTGATGATCTACCAGGACCAGGTCATGGAGATCGCCCGGGAGATGGCGGGCTACTCGATGGCCGATGCCGACTCGCTCCGCAAGGCGATGGGCAAGAAGATCCCGGCGATCATGCGCAAGGAGCGCGAGAAGTTCGTCGACGGGGTCTCGGCGCTGGGCAACACCCCCGAGTTCGGCGCCGAGCTGTTCGACAGCATCGAGGGGTTCGCCGGATACGGGTTCAACAAGGCCCACAGCGCCGCCTACGGGCTGGTGGCGTATCAGACCGCCTACCTGAAGGCCCATCACCCGGCCGAGTACATGGCAGCGCTGCTCACCTCGGTGAAGCGTGACAAGGACAAGACGGCCGTGTACCTCAACGAGTGCCGGACCATGGGGGTCGACGTCCTCACGCCGTCGGTCAACGTGTCGGAGAGCGACTTCACGGTGCTGGACGGCAAGATCGTCTTCGGGCTCTCGGCAGTGCGCAACGTCGGCGAGGGAGTCGTGGAGAAGATCGTCGAGGCCCGCCGGTCCGGCGGTCCGTTCGAGGACTTCTCCGACTTCGTGAACCGGGTGGACATGTCGGCGCTCAACAAGCGGACGCTGGAGTCGCTCATCAAGGCCGGTGCCTTCGACCTGCTGGGCCACCCCCGCAAGGGGCTGTTACTGGTCTTCGAGCAGATCCTCGACGCCACGCTGGTCCGGCGCCGCAACGAGGAGATCGGGCAGTTCAGCCTGTTCGGAGGCGGCGATCCCGCTCTCGAGATCGAGTCGGTCGAGATCCCCCAGGACGAGTGGCAGAAGAAGACCCGCCTGGCCTTCGAGAAGGAGATGCTCGGCCTGTACGTGTCCGATCACCCCCTGTTGGGGGTGCAGGGCATGCTGAGGCGGTCCACGACCAGCTCCATCAGCGGGCTCTGGGACCAACTCGACGGCACGCAGGTGACGATCGGTGGCATCGTCAGCGGCATCAACCGCCGCTTCACCCGCAAGGGCGAGCCGATGATGTTCTTCAACGTCGAGGATCTCGAGGCGTCGGTCGAGGTGGTCGCCTTCCCCAGGACGGTGGCGGCGTCCGGACCGCTGATCCAGGAGGACGCCATCCTGCTGGTCACCGGTCGTCTCGATCACCGCGGCGACGATGTCAAGATGCGTGCCTCGACGATCGTCGAGCCCGATCTCTCCAGCGAAGCGGTGCTCCGGCTGGCGGTTCCCGCGTCGGCGCTCTCCACCGAGACCGTGGGCAACCTGAAGCGCATCCTCTCCAACCACCCGGGCCAGGCCCCGGTGTTCCTGCACATGACCTCGGATCAAGGGCAGAAGGTGCTCCGCCTCGACGACGACCACCGCGTGGAGCTCACGAGCGCCCTCTACGCGGAGCTGCACGGGCTGCTCGGGATGCGGGCGCTGGCGTAGACAGTCAACAGTCGACAGTCCTCAGTCAACAGCCCGAGCACCGCTCCCACCTGTGGACTGATGACTGTGGACTGAAGACTGACTGCCCGTCAGCTCAGAATCCGCTCCAGGTCCAGGCCGTCGGCCGCCTTGAGCATGGCCGACAGTCCCTCCGGGTCGGTGGGGGCCTCGGGTTGCCACGGCACCGAGGCGATCGTCGCCTCGTACCGCTCTGCGAACTCGGTGCGGGTCTCGGCCTGATGATGCGCCTCGGCGCTCCACCGCCGGAGGTTCTCGATCAGCTCCCTCGGTGCATCGGCATCAGGTTCGACGTCGATCCAGGAGACCGGAAGCGACCGATTGAAGAGCACCGCCGTAGGCGGGGCCGCCACATCGGGCAGGGCGCGGAAGAAGCGAGCCGCCTCCCGCAGTGGTGTCGGTTGGGCGGTCGTGACGACCAGCGTCGTGGCCCGCTGGAACGTTCGCTCGATCTCGGTCGCCCGCCGGGAGAGCCCGTCGTGGGTGGTGCGCAGGTCCATGAGGAACTCCGCCACCCGCTCCAGCAGGTCGGTGCCGAGCACGGTGTCGGCGAGCCGCAGGACCGGTCGCCCTGCGAGCGAGTACACGGTGCGGCGGCCCGGGACTCGCGCCCCCGTGAGCCAGCGAACGATCTTGCCGCCGACCAGGTCGCGCATGTTGGCGGGCGAGGTGAAGAAGCCGATCCCGCCTTCCGAGGGCGGGGTGTCGACGATGACCAGGTCCCAGACCTTGGCGTCGACGAAGTTCATCATCTCCTCCGCGGCGGCGTAGGACTGCGAGGCAGGGAAGCGGGTGGCGATGGCGTCGAGGAACTCGTTGCCGTGCAGCCGCTCGGCCACGTCGGGCGGCGCATGGCGCTCGATGATGTTGTGCCACGAGGTCTCGGCATCCAGCATGGCGGCCCACAGCCCGGGAACCTCGTCGTTGGGCTTCGGCTCGGAGCCCAGCCCTCCCACCCCGAGCGCGTCGGCGAGTCGCTTGGCCGGGTCGACCGTGAGCACCAGCGTCCGGGCCCCGCGACGCGCTGCCTCGACGCCGAGCGCCGCGGCCAGGGTCGTCTTGCCGACCCCACCGCCGCCGGTCACCAGGATGGCCTTGGTCGTCACGTCAGCTCCTCGGCGAGCCGGGCGGCGACCTCCTGAGGCGTCAGCACGCCGAACTGGTGGGGGACCGACAACGCCGGCTGGAGATCCTCGGCCCACCGCGCCTGGGACTGCTGCAACGACTCGTTCAGGAGGGCTGCGTCTCGCATCGGTCCCGGTGGCGCGGCCGCCACCGTCCCAGCCGGGACGGACAATGGCGCCAGGACCCGATTGGCGACCACCCGGGTCGCCCCGGTCAGGTGTCCTACTTCGGTGAGCGCTTCACGGGTCTCGGAGACCGGGAGCTCCTCCAGCAGCGTGACCAGCGTGAGCCTCGTCGACGCAGCGGCCAGCACCTCCCGCATCCACGTCGACTGTTCCAGGACCCGCCCACTGGGGACGATGTCGGCGACGGTGGCAGG
>JBPEXB010000301.1:0-2439 GCA_052032125.1 Acidimicrobiia bacterium | reverse complement strand
GTCCCAGGCGGAGCGGCCGCTCCGCCAACTCGGGGACGACGGCCTCGACGGTCTCGGCGAGCAGCCTGCGACGTCCGCCGTCGGCGATGGCGCCGAGGCGCTCCCGCACGTGGGCCTGCAGCGAGCGAAGGTCCCACGGCACCTCGGGCCGGTCTCGGGCCTCCAGCGCTCCGAGCGCCGTCGCCAGCGCGCCGGCAGCCGCTCCGACCTCCCGATCCAGCGAGGGCGACCGGTCCGCGTCGGCGTAGGGGGTGCCAGGCACCCAGGTCAGCACCCGGATCGGGCGGTCGTCGACCTGGCTCACGAACTCCCCGGCCCGGGATGGCACCGCCGCCGGCGTGGCGAACGGCAGGTGGGCGGCCTGCAGGTGGCTGAGGACCTCCACCTCGTGCTGGAGCGCCTCGAGCGACCGGCCGGGAGGTGAGAGACGGACGGTGTAGGCCTCGTTGCCGGTGTCGAGCTGCCAGTTCTCGTCGAACTCACCCGGCAACCTGACGAAGTCGCCGCGCAACCCGTAGAGGTCCTCGACGGCAGACCGGACCGCGTTCATGCGCGGATCGTACCTCCGGCCCGGGCGGCTCCCCCTGTAACGTTTCTCGGGGCTCGAGAATCAGATCGAGGCCCGACGACAGCGAGGGAGGGCACCGTGGACAGCAACACCCTGGTGATCGTGACCGGCCTCGTCGCCGCACTCGTGGCGTTCGCCGCCGTCCGCGACAGCGGATGGGACGGCACCGTCGGCGATCTCACGTGGAGCGTGGGTGGATCGTGGGTGACCAGCTCCGCCGCCATCATCGCCCTCGTGCTGGTGGTGGCGCGCGACACCTCCGACGATCTCGCAACCGTGTTCCTGTTCGGGCTGATCCTGCTGTTCACACCCCTGATCTACCGTGGCCTGGCCGGCAGTGACGGGGCGCCCAAAGCACTCTTCTTCGTCGCAGGCACGTTGATGACCTGGGCGACGCTGGCGCTGCTGGCCACCGCCGCCCTGGCGATCCCCGAGATCGCCCGCGACGAGCTCTCCACCGTCCCCCTCCTGGTCGTCGACGCGGTCGCCATCACCGCCATCCTTGCGGCGCTGGTAGCCGCCAGTCGGTCGATGGTCGTGGCCACCACGGGCTCGAAGACCTGGACCCTTCCCTGAGGGAATACCTCGCCGCGCCCCGGCGCTGACCCATCGGAACCATCGAGGAGGATCGCCGTGGCCGACGCACCCTTTCCAGCGCTCGCCGAGGACTGGGAACCGACCCGAGCGACGCTCCACGCCTACTGCCGGGCCATCGGGACGCTGCCCCAGACCCACCTCCCCCGCCACGATGCCTGGTGGCACATCTCCCTCAAGCCACGCCCGGACGGCCTGACGACGGAGAACATGTACCTGCCCGGAGGTGGGCTGTTCAACGCCCGGCTCGATCCTCGTTCCCACGAGGTCGTCCTGCAGAGCAGCCACGGCTGGGAGCGACGGTTCGACGCCCGGGCCGGGATGAGCGGCACCGAGATGGCCGAGGCCGTCATCGCCGCCGCCGCCGAGGTGGGACTCGAGGGCGAATACGTGCGCAAGGACTTCGAAGACGACGAGGCCGGTGCCTATGACGAGGCGGCCGTGCCTCCCTTCTGGCAAGCACTCACCAGTGCCGCCGCCGTGTTCGAGCGGCATCGCGCCGACCTCGATCACCGCTCGGTCGGGCCGGTCCAGTTCTGGCCCCACGGCTTCGACCTCGCCTTCGAGTGGTTCGGGACCCGCACGGCCGAGTACGACGGAACGATGCACCCCTCCCAACTCAACCTCGGCTTCTACTCGACCGGCCGGCCGTACTTCTACTCCAACCCGTTTCCGTTCGATGGTGACGACCTGATGGGGATCGACCTCTCCGCCGGCGAGTGGACCACGGAGTCATTCGAGGGCTCGCGCCTCTGGTACGACGAGGTGGCCGGCAAGCCCGACGGGGCGGCGACCGTGCGCCGCTATGCCCGCGAAGTGTTCGACGCGGCCGCTCCCACGCTCTCGACCGACTGACGTCACAGGGGGCGCCACCCGGCGTCGATACACTCGACCGATGTTCGACGTGGTGGTCATCGGCGGGGGCATCATCGGCGCTCCGGCCGCTCGCAAGCTGGCCGAGCGATCGCTCTCGGTGGCGCTGGTGGCTGCCCCGGAGCCCAGGGATCCGTCGGCGCACCATGGCGTCTTCGGGGCTCACTACGACGCCAGCCGTCTCACGTGGCATCGCCACGCCGATCCGGTTCACGAACGCCTCTCCGCGCTGGCGCTGCCGGAGATGCGAGCGCTTCACGAGCGGCACGGCGGCGTGCTCGGTGACCACGGATTCCTCTTCGCCTCGGCACCCGGTCGTGACGAGGGCATGCTCGCGCACCTGCAGGCGACGGATATGCAGGTCCTGGACCCCGACCAGGTGGCCGGGCGGTTCGCCCACCTGC